>CAWUJM010000027.1:0-23685 GCA_963922685.1 uncultured Gammaproteobacteria bacterium
ACCCCTACAACCCTTATTTTTATTGGGGGTTTCTATCGCAGCGGGAATTGCTGAATCTTTACTGATTTTTAAGCAGACTCTAAATAATCACTTTTTATGCGCATAAAAGTGTCTCGAGTTGCTGGTACAAGCGTGTAACAGCCCCCTGATTGCGTTGCACAACATCCCGACCGGCCTGCCCGGCAGCCCGACGTGCCACCGGTTCCCGCAGCCAGTGGGATAAGGTCGCTGCCAGATCAGTCGCATCTGCGATCTGTTGCGCGGCACCCTGCTGTAAAAGCTGCTGCGCGATATCCGCAAAATGAAATGTATGCAGCCCGAAACATACCGGCACACCCTGCGCTGCAGCCTCCAGCATGTTATGTCCGCCGACCGGCACCAAGCTGCCGCCGATGAAGGCAATATCAGCGGTGCCCAGCAGGATACACAACTCGCCCATCGTATCGGCAAGATAAACACTGGTGTCTGTCTGGAGTGGCTCATGCTGACTGCGACGGGCACAGCGATGTCCGCTATCCCGGATACTGGCAGCAACGGCGTCAAAACGTTCCGGATGACGTGGTACCAGAATCAGGCGTGCCGTCGGATGGCCCTGGCGCAAACGGGTATGTGCTGCGAGCAGAATCTCATCTTCACCAGCATGGGTGCTGGCCGCGATCCAGACCGGACCGGGTGGCCAGGTCCGGCGTAAGGCGTGAGCTGCGTGCGGATCGGGGATAGGTTGGTCATATTTCAGATTACCCGTCACCTGAATCTTCGATTCAGGTATCCCCAGGCTATGCAGCCGGGCTGCATCTGTCGTCGTCTGTGCCGCAACGGCATGCAGCTGCGCCACGACCTGTCGGGTGAGGTAACGCAGACGCTGGTAGCCTGCCTGTGAACGGACAGACAGGCGGGCATTCACCAGATATACCGGGACGTCCTGGCGTGCCGCCTCATGTAACAGGTTGGGCCAGAGTTCTGTCTCAACCAGTATCAGTGCCCGGGGCTGCAAGGTATGCAGGAAGCACCGCAGATAACGCGCCAGATCGTATGGCAGATAGCTGTGCGGCAGACTGTTGCCGAACAGCCTGCCGACTTGTGCCCGTGCAGTCGGTGTGGTCTGAGTCAGATAGAGTGGTAGTTGCGGATGTCGGGTCTGAATCTGCTGAATGAGCGGTGCAATCGCCTGGGTTTCGCCAACTGAAACAGCATGTATCCAGAGGCTACCCGGCTGCACCGGGGCTGTAATATGTCCGGTGCGTTCACGCCAGTGTCGACGATAGCCCGGATTGTTACATCCGCGCCAGTACAGTCGCAGCCAGTATACCGGCTGTCCCAGCCACAACAGGGCACTGTACAGCTTCAGCCACATACTGGTGTCTGAATAGCCGCGATGATCTGGCTGGTGGATAAGGTCCTGGTATGCTCTGTTTCGACAAACACTACTTTGCCACCGGATTGTTGCACGATATCAGCTCCGACGATCTGCTCTCCGGCATATTCCGCTCCTTTGACCAGTACATCCGGCCTGATCTGCGCAATCAGTCTTTCCGGTGTCGGTTCTGCAAAGGCAACCACCCAGTCAACGCTGGCTAACGCTGCCAGGACCTGCAGGCGATGTTGTTGCCGGTTAACCGGACGCTGCGGTCCCTTCAGTGCCCGGATACTCGCATCCGTGTTAATAGCCACCAAGAGCCGATCCCCCAGTTCGGCTGCTCTGGTCAGACAGGCGGTATGTCCGGCATGCAGGATATCAAAACAACCGTTAGTCATCACGATACGCTCACCCCGGGCACGAGCCGCCTGAACCTGCACCATCAGGTCTGTCTCTTCCAGCATGCCGGACTGGTACGGTTCAGTCGTTGTTGCTGTCAGCTTCGGATACATCGCCTGGTAAGCGGCATACAATTCGGTATGGGTCACACTGGCAGTACCCCGCTTGCCCACGACCCGACCCGCTGCCAGATTTGCCAGCCGGGTGGCCTCTGGCAATGTGAGACCCGCCGCCAGTGCACTCGCCAGAGTAGCAATCACGGTATCCCCGGCACCAACCACATCGTACACTTCACGCGCCTGCGTCGGCAGGTGACAAGGGGCCTGATCAGCCTGCAGCAATGTCATGCCCTGTGCACCCCGGGTAATCAGCAATGCCTGCAGCTGACAGTCCTGTATCAGTTGGCGGCCTTTTGTAACCAGCGTGGCCGTATCCGGACAGGGACCGACGACTGTCGTGTACTCTGACCAGTTCGGAGTCAGTAAGGTGGCACCCCGGTAACGCTGATAATCAGTACCCTTCGGGTCAATCAGCACCGGTACCCCGGCGTTCCGGCAGGCCTGGATAATCGGCTGCGGATCGGTCAGCGTGCCCTTCGCATAATCTGACAGAATGACGATCTGGTGGTCCGGCAGAGCCATCAGGAAGGCCTGATGCAGCTGATCCCGGATCGCTGCATCTGTGGTCATCCCGGCATTATCAACCCGTAACAGGTGTTGCCGGCCCAGAATACGCAGCTTGGTGTGGGTGGGTGCGGTCGGATGCGGAATCAGCTGGTGACGAATACCTGTCTCTGTCAGTAATTGTTGCAACCGGGTACCGGGTTCGTCCTGGCCGATGAGACCGCACAAGGTGACCTGTCCCCCCAGTGCAGCAATATTACCGGCGACATTCGCTGCACCACCGGGACGATCATCCTGGCGTTGTACCTGAACGATCGGTACCGGCGCTTCCGGTGACAACCGGTCAATCTGACCATGCCAGTACCGGTCCAGCATGATATCGCCACACACCAGCACCCGGGCTGCACGGAAATCAGGCAATGGCATGAGAGACGCGCCTCTGCGCAAAAAAGGTGCGTAACAGGTCGCCCGCCGCTGTTGCCGCCAGCCCCCCCGTACATGCAGTATAATGATTGAATCGCTGATCTGAAGGCAGCAGATCAAACACACTACCTGCAGCACCTGTACGCGGCTGTCTGGCACCATACATCACCTGCGCGATACGCGCCTGGATGATGGCACCTGCGCACATCACACAAGGTTCCAGCGTAACATACAGGGTGCTGCCGGTCAGGCGGTAATTGCCCAGCTGGCGAGCCGCCGCGCGGATCGCCTGGATCTCAGCATGTGCAGTCGGATCCTGCGCCTGAATCGGCTGATTCCAGCCAGTACCGATAATCGCATCCTGATATACAACCACAGCACCCACCGGGACTTCACCAGCAGCAGCAGCCTGTTCCGCCAGAGCCAGAGCAGTCTGCATATAATCGGCTGGCTGCATCAGTCGTCACCCACCAGATGATGCAGCTCAATATGCCATGCAATCCGCCCGTCCGGTAACAGACTGCCACCGCTGAGCCAGGATAACGGACGCCCCGGCAGACTAACCGGCCTGATCAGGCGCCGGTGATACCCCAGGATCTGATCAACACGCAGCGCATCCTGTGTCCGGGTCAGTAACAGCCTGACTGTATCAGGCAACGGTGCTGCTGTTTGTTCAGGCGCAAACAAGGTATGCAGTTCGCGCACACGATACTCTGCACCGGCATGGGTCACCGGATCCTGCAACTCAGTAGCTGGCAGACGCACCACCTGCACCAGCTGCTGCGGAGAAATCGCATACACTTGGCTCTGATGTTCCACCAGCAAGGCTTCGTCCAGTGCATATCGGTAGGCCAGCATCACAGGCTCCCCGACAGCGCATGTGTCCACGTAGAACTGAGCCTGGATATGTTCACTGCACCGTTCCAGACTGAGCACAAAACACTCGGGGTCAGTATAATTTTTCAGGTGCGGTTCCAGCGCACTGAGCAATGGCGCGATGAGGTCGGTCTGCAGATATTCCGGCAGGTTATCTGCCCGGATCGTATGCTGATAATGCGCTGCCCGGGTACACAGTGGTGTGATCAGATCCTTTATCGGACTCAGACGTTTCGCCAGCAGAGTCGCCTGTAGCGCTTCAGCTGTGGTATCCGGATATTGATGACTGAGGGATTCGACCTGATGTAACAGCCGGTCCAGTTCGGTCGTCTGCAGTGTAACCCAGGAGCCATCCGGTACGGTGTCACCGGCATCCGGTCGTGGCACATCGTGTAGATTATCCATCGCAGGCCATGGCATCAGGCAGTTGCACTCAACACAGGTCGGTCGGTCTCCGGCTGTGGCTGATACGGTGCTAAAGCAGCTTCCAGCGGGGCCAGCTGTGTCTGCAGGGTCGTCGTCGCTGCAGTGGCCTGGGTAACACTCTCTGTCGTCTGTTGCCCGATCGTATGAATAATGTGCAGCTGATCACCCAGCAGTCGTGTTGTTTCTGTCTGTTGTTCTGCGGCAGCACAGTTCCGGGTGAGGTGTTCAGCCAATCGGTTGCTGTCTGCACTCAGTTGCGCCAGTTGTTGCCGCTGCCGGGTCCGGGCCTGTGCATTAACGTGTAGTTGTTCCGCCTGATGCTGCAATTGTTGCAGACCCGCCTGCTGGTGTGACTGCAGCGTCTGTAACAGGCCACTGATCTGACGGGTGCTGTCACTCGCCTGTTGCGCCAGCCGCTGAACTTCGTCACTGACAACCCGAAACGCTCGTCCGGCTTCGCCTGCCAGTGCAGCCTGCATAGCAGTGTTCAGTGCCAGAATATTGCTCTGGTCTGCCAGATCGGCAATCAGTCCGATCTGTTGCCGGACTGTCTGTGTCTCTGCAGCGGCCTGCTGCAGATGTTCCGCTACGGCCTGTTGCCGGTGCTGCAGATCAGTCAGTACAGTTGCTTCATCCAGACCAGCCAGTCGGGTCAGCGCCTGTTGTACCTGTACTGCCCCGCCCTGCGCATCCTGCGCCTGAGTGACAGACTGAGTCAGCTGCTGTATCAGTTCCTGCTGCTGCGTCAGCGCCTGCGTCAGCTGATCCTGCTGATGTCCGGTCGTTTCCTGCAGGCGCAAGGTGCTGGCCTGCGTTTCATGACCGCAGTTCAGCAGCTGCAGATGCACAGCCCGGGTCTTTCTGACCAGTTGTTGTACCGGCATCACCGCAGCACGAATCACTTCCGGCATATCGTCCGTGACGGTCAGTTCACCGGCAGCCAGCTGTTGCAGGGCTGTCTGCCACTGCACCTGCTGCCGATAACGCTGTTGCGCATCATGCTGTTGCTGGTTCAGTGCCCGCCGGATGCTCAACCACCACAATAACAGAAATAACACGCTGCCCGCAGCCAGCAGGGGTGTGATCAGCTGTAATCTGTCATCCGGCTGACCAGTCATCAGCAGGTAACTCAGTGCACTGATACTGAACAAGGCCAGCAGACCAGATACAGAACGGCTAACCCGGTTGAGTCCCGGAGGGGTATGCATATCCATTGCCTGTTATGTGTTGTGAGAAGCAGACAGCAGCGCAAAAAAGGCGACTGCCTTATCCAGACTTTCCTGATATTCCGCAGCGCAGACTGAATCAGTCACAATCCCGCCACCCGCCCAGTAATATAACTGATGATCCTTGTGCAGCAGGGTACGGATACACAGATTGCTGTCCATCTGACCATCCAGACCGAGCCAGAAGATACTGCCACAATATAGTTCGCGGCTGACCGGTTCCAGCTCATCAATAATCTCTACTGCACGCCGCTTCGGTGCACCGGTAACCGAGCCGCCCGGAAAGCACGATTGTAATAAATCCAGCGCATCTTTGCCGGTCTGTAACCGCCCGATGACCGTACTGACCAGATGATGCACCGTCGCATATGTATGCAACCGACACAGCTCAGCAACCTGTACACTACCGGGCTGGCAGACACGGGCAAAATCGTTGCGCAATAAGTCCACAATCATACTGTTTTCTGCCCGGTCTTTCAGGCTGGCACACAACTCAGCCCGCAGACGCGCGTCTGCGTCCGGATCCGCCCGCCTCGGACGTGTGCCCTTGATTGGCCGGGTTGCGACCCGATCACCCTGCCTGCTGATGAATTGTTCCGGCGAATTACAGCACAGGGCCATATCAGGATAGATCAGACAGGCACCATAGGGCGCCGGACTGAGCTGACGCAGCCGACCATATAACGACCAGGCAGGTTCTGTCGTGTCAGCAACAAAACGCTGCGTCAGGTTGATCTGATACGCATGTCCGGTATGCAGATAATGTTGTACCTGATCAAACAGGCGTATATACACCTCGGCACTAAGACCAGCATCGGTCAGCGTTGCCATTTGCGGCACCGGGGTGACCGATTGTGTATCTGGTGTAACCTGCGCGCGCAACGCATCCCAGATGCGGCGGGTGTGCGCGGACCGTCCGGCACCCACCAGCAGCGCAACGCGCTGCTGGTGATCAACAATCACCGCCCAGTCATACAGACCAGCGCGCAGATCCGGTGCTAATCGCGCCTGCGTCCGCGCTGGGCGTCCCAGCCAGGCACGACCCAGCTCATAGCTGAGATAACCAATCCAGCCACCGCAGAAGGGTACCGGCTTCTCACTACCGGGCCCGAGCACAGCACGCAGTGCATCCAGCGCACCACCCGCCGTCTGTACGGTGCAACTCAGTTTCTCAACCGGTTCTGCCGCCAGGATATCGTAACGCCCGACCTGACCACTATCCAGCCAGACCGGCCAGTCCAGTGTCCGGATCCTGGCAAAATAACAACCAGCATCCGCCCGATACGGCAACACATGATAACGCGGCCAGCCGACCACTGCAGGATGCCTATCAATGCAGATCAGCAACTTCCTGCGGCGTCAGATCAAACAACTCAGCAAGTTCCTGATCGTCAAGCTTACCGATCAGCTTTTTTGCTGAATTCAGTTGCACTGCGCGATATCTGGCCGCTGCTTCCGTGCGTCCAAGCTCCCTTCCTTTCAGCATGCCTTCCTGCATCCCTCTTTCCATCCCTCTTTCCATAGCTATCTGAAAAGACGGAAGATTTTCTATATTAAAATCGGTCAACATTTGCTCAGTCTCCTTCACAGTATTCTGCAGGTCACGATTTTCAGACAACAATTCCAGCATGTGCAGATAACGCCGGAAGACATCATCCTGCTCGCAGGTCAGCTGATACAGACGTTTGATAATATAGCTGACGATATCCTGTGCAGAACGTCCCTTAAAATCACATAGAATCGCCAGCACCAGAGCGTCCGGCGTATCTTCACTCAGGAGCAGTGCACAGTCAATTGTACGCATATCAATCAGCTCGTAGCGATAGTTGAACTCCGGCAGACCAGCAGGCATATTCAGTCCTGCCTTGCCGGTATAGATCAGATATTGCCGCAGCGGTTCCTCCGGCCAGCGTAACCGGATATCCGTGTAATAGCGCAGCATACGCAGCGGCATCTGCGCATGATTATTATTCTGAATTTCCAGATGCAGCAGACAAGGTTCTTCATCTTCACAAGACTGGATCCGAACAACCATATCAGCTCGGCGGCTCTCAACCCGGTGCTGCTCCGTATTCAGCCACTCAATGCTATCCGGTACCACCGGAATTTTCAGCAGGTGCGTGACCAGACAGGCTGCCATCTCCTCAATCAGGCTTTTTGTCACGACATCTTTCTGCATACTCCCTCCATGCAACGCAGATCAAAGCCACTAATCCGGACGCTGGCCTGGGACACAATACCCGGTCAGCCCGAAAATCAGGGTCAGAATATTATTCTGATCACAGCAAGGCTTGTGGCAACAAACTGACACCTGTCATTCTGCGTACAGCGAAGCGTAGTCGCAGAATCTATCTGATTTGCTGCTGATCTCCAGTCTGACTTCTGACCATGGATTCCGCGACCACGCGCGGAATGACGTATAACAAGGTTGCACTGCATCAATACCAGATTAAGCACAGGGACTAACCAAGCCAGATTATGTGCGGCGTTATCTGGTTCCTGATGAGGTCCCTTTCAGGATATTTTTCAGGATTCGGATGCCTGATGATTTTCAATAAATCTTTTCCTTCAATATGACACAGGGCACGTTCAAATGAAACACCGCGTTCACGGATTAATTGTTCGTTTTTCTCCGGATCCCAGGCATAATGTTTGACCTGCACTGCAGCATAGCTTGCTAACGGGTACTGCGTAGTTGATTAATAACCTTCAACTGGGCAACCGCTTCGGCCAGCTCAACCTGAGCCTTCGCCATGTCCATATCGGCTTGCTGGTTTGCCAGTGCATCTTCCGCACGGCGCCTGGCTTCCTGCGCAGCAGCTTCATCCAGATCAGCTGCACGAATCCCGGTATCTGCCAGGATGGTTACCTTGAATGGCTGGACTTCAATAATGCCACCAGACACGTAAAAATGTTGCTGCGGCTGGCTGTTGCCCGGATCAACCCGCACATCACCCGGCTTCAGCCGGGTGAGTAATGGGGTATGACGTGGTGCTATGCCGATCTCACCCATCACTGCAGGCGCATATACCATCTGACCTTGCCCGGTATACAGATGGCCTTCGGCACTGACGATATCAATATGCAGGGTCATCGCCATGGTGGTTTCTCCGGGCTCAGTCGTCGGCCTTGGCTTTTTCGATCACTTCTTCAATACCACCGCACATATAGAAGGCCTGTTCCGGCAGGTGGTCATATTCACCGTTCAGAATGCCCTTGAAGCTGGCAATCGTTTCCTGCAGTGAGACATATTTTCCGGGTGCACCGGTGAACACCTCGGCCACAAAGAAGGGTTGCGACAGGAAGCGTTGTATCTTGCGCGCGCGCTGCACGGTCAGCTTGTCATCTTCGGACAGCTCATCCATGCCCAGAATGGCAATAATGTCTTTCAGTTCTTTATATCGCTGCAGGACACCCTGTACACCACGAGCAACCTCGTAGTGATCCTGTCCGACCACGTGCGGATCCAGAATACGTGAGGTCGAATCCAGCGGATCCACCGCCGGGTAGATACCCAGTTCGGCCACCTGACGTGACAGTACCAGAGTCGCGTCCAGATGCGCAAAAGTGGTCGCCGGTGACGGATCGGTCAGGTCATCTGCCGGGACATACACTGCCTGGAATGAGGTGATGGATCCGGTCCTGGTCGAAGTAATCCGTTCCTGCAACACACCCATCTCTTCTGCCAGGGTCGGCTGATAGCCGACCGCTGAAGGCATCCGACCCAGCAGGGCCGAGACTTCGGTACCCGCCAGGGTATAGCGATAGATGTTGTCCACAAACATCAGCACGTCACGGCCTTCGTCCCGGAAGTGCTCTGCCATAGTCAGACCGGTGAGTGCGACCCGTAACCGGTTGCCTGGTGGTTCGTTCATCTGTCCATATACCAGCGCAACCTTATCCAGTACGCCGCCTTCGGACATTTCATGATAGAAGTCGTTGCCTTCCCGGGTGCGTTCGCCCACACCGGCAAACACCGAGAAGCCGGAATGTTCCACCGCGATGTTACGGATCAGTTCCATCAGGGTCACGGTCTTTCCGACACCCGCACCACCAAACAGGCCAACCTTACCACCCTTCTGGATCGGCATGATCAGGTCGATCACCTTGATCCCGGTTTCCAGTACTTCGGTGGAAGTGGATTGATCTTCCAGCTTCGGTGCGGCCCGGTGGATCGGCATCCGTTCTCTGGTCGCAATCGGCCCGGCATCGTCCACTGGCTCGCCCAGCACGTCCATAATCCGGCCCAGCGTCGCCTGTCCGACCGGTACGCTGATCGGCGCACCAGTATTGGCCGCTTCTGCACCCCGCCTCAGGCCATCGGTCGATCCCATCGCAATGGTACGCACGATGCCGTCGCCCAGTTGTTGCTGCACTTCCAGAGTCAGCCCCGCATCTGCAATCTGCAATGCGTCATGGACCTTTGGCATCGCATCGCGGGCAAACTGTACATCTACCACTGCGCCGATGATTTCGACGACCTTACCTGTACTCATGAATAAACCTCATAGTTCATGACGTGTTTCAAGGTGCCCTCTGGCAACTTTAGTTGGCAATTGCAGCCGCCCCGCCAACGATTTCTGAAATTTCCTGGGTGATCGCTGCCTGACGTGCCTTGTTATAGATCAGTTGCAGTTCATTGATCAGGTCTCCCGCATTATCGGTTGCGGATTTCATCGCAATCATCCGTGCTGATTGTTCACAGGCACCATTCTCAACCACTGCCTGATAAGACACAGATTCAATGTAGGCGGTCAACAGACCGTCCAGTACCACATGCGCATCCGGCTCATAGATGTAATCCCAGTGATGTTTCAGCTCAGTCGCATCAGCACCCGGTGCCAGCGGTACCAGCTGATTCACTGTCGGCTGCTGAGTCATGGTATTCACGAAGGTGTTGCAGGCCAGACGGATTTCGTCGATCTCACCCTGAGTATACGCATCCAACATCACTTTGATCGTACCAACCAGATCTTCGATACGGGGCGCATCACCCAGATGGGTCGCCTGGGCCATCACTTTGCCACCAACCCGCCGGAAGAATCCGAGTGCCTTGCTGCCGATCGTGCAATACACCAGTTCTTTCCCTTCGGCCTGCAGACTCCGGATTTCTTTTACCAGATGACGAAACAGGTTGGAGTTCAGTCCACCGCATAGTCCACGATCTGATGACACAATGATATAACCAATCCGCTTCACTTCTGAACGCGGAGTCATAAACGCATGTTTATATTCCGGGTTCGCCAAGGCAACATGGTTGATCACCTGTCCGATCTTTTCGGCATACGGGCGGCTGGCCTGCATCCGGTCCTGCGCCTTGCGCATCTTTGCAGCGGCCACCATTTCCATCGCACGCGTGATCTTCTGCGTGCTCTTGATGGATGCGATCTTGGTGCGGATTTCTTTTGCGCCTGCCATCACTCAGTCCTGTCAGTTATACACTCAATTACCAGGTGTGGTTGGCCTTGAAGTCTTTGATCGCAGCATGGAAGGCATCAGCTACCTCATCATTCCAGTCTGCGTCTTTGTTCACCTGAGCGACCAGGTCGGCCTGCTGGCTGTCCAGATAACGGTGCAGTGCCGCTTCAAATGCTACGATCTGGTTGATTTCTATATCATCCAGATAGCCTTCATTCGCGGCAAATAATGAAATCGCCATCTGTATGACGCTGAGCGGCGTATACTGCGGCTGTTTCATCAGCTCGGTCACCCGCTTGCCCCGCTCCAGTTGTTTGCGGGTCGCCTCATCCAGATCGGATGCAAACTGCGAGAAGGCGGCCAGTTCACGATATTGTGCCAGAGCCAGGCGAACACCACCGCCCAGCTTTTTGATGATCCTGGTCTGGGCAGCACCACCCACCCGGGATACTGACAGACCGGCGTTAATCGCCGGGCGCATACCTGCCGCAAACAGGTCAGATTCGAGGAAGATCTGTCCGTCTGTAATGGATATCACATTGGTCGGCACGAAGGCAGAGACGTCACCTGCCTGGGTCTCAATGATCGGCAATGCGGTCAGAGATCCGGTTCTGCCTTTCACTTTGCCATCAGTGATCTTTTCAACATGTTCTGCGTTGATCCGCGCGGCCCGCTCCAGCAGGCGCGAGTGCAGATAGAACACATCGCCCGGATAGGCCTCGCGCCCTGGTGGACGACGCAATAACAATGAAACCTGACGATAGGCCCAGGCCTGTTTGGTCAGGTCGTCGTAGATAATCAGTGCATCTTCGCCGTGATCGCGAAAATATTCGCCCATGGTGCAGCCGGAATAGGGTGCGATGAACTGCATCGCCGCTGAATCTGCCGCCGGGGCCACTACGATGATCGTATGTTCCATCGCGCCGTGTTCTTCCAGCTTACGCACCAGAGCCGCGATAGATGAGTTTTTCTGCCCGACGGCAACATAGATACACTTTACACCGGTACCCTTCTGGTTGATGATCGCATCCACTGCAATGGCAGTCTTACCGGTCTGCCGGTCGCCGATGATCAGCTCACGCTGTCCGCGCCCGATCGGTACCATCGCATCAATCGCCTTGATCCCGGTCTGTACCGGCTGATCAACTGATTTCCGCGCAATCACACCCGGTGCGATCTGCTCTATCGGTGCTGTGGTCTGCGCTGCGATCGGGCCTTTGCCGTCTACCGGATGACCCAACGCATCCACTACCCGGCCCAGCAGTTCCGGCCCGGTCGGCACTTCCAGCACCTTACCGGTACATTTCACCGGATCGCCTTCAGAAATATTTTTGTAGTCGCCCAGTACCACTGCACCAACTGCATCACGCTCCAGATTCAGTGCCAGACCATACACGGAACCGGGAAACTCCAGCATTTCATACGACATGACATCTGCCAAGCCGTGGATTCGTACGATACCGTCAGTCACCGTCACCACCGTCCCTTCGTTATGTGCTTCGGTGGTCAGTTCAAAGTTCCGGATCTTCTGTTGAATCAGTTCGCTGATTTCTGAGGGGTTAAGTTGCATACAGACTTATCCTAAATGGTCTCAGGTCAATATAATGCGTGTGCAAGCTGTTGCAGTTGCCCGGCGACAGAACCATCAATCACCAGATCACCCGCGCGGATACGAAAACCACCGATCAGTTCTGCGTCCACTTCGTTGTGCAATGCTACGGTCCGCCCCAGACGAGATTGCAACACTTCTGTAAGCTGCACCTGATCTGCAGAGGCCAGTGCATAGGCCGTAGTCAGATGGACCGTCACTGTGCCCTGCGCCGCTGCCTGGTAATGCTGAAATAAGGCTTGTATCTCGGGCAGTAACATCAGACGTGTATTCTGTGCCAGCAGGCGCACCAGATTCCGGCCTTCCTGGCTCAGATGTGTTCCGGCAATATCTGTCACCAGATCCGCCTTCTGCGCTTGTGCCAGCCCCGGATTCACCAGTATTTGCTGCAGTTGCGCATCACTAACCAGTGCTGCCAGCAATTCCAGCATATCGGACCACAGTTCCGGTTGCTGCGTCTGTTGTGCCTGGGCAAATATCGCCTCGGCATACGGGCGAGCAAGGGTTGTTGCATCTCCAGCCATCTGTCTGACCTAAATCTGCTGTGCCATACGATTGAGAATCGCGCGGTGCGCCTTAGCGTTAATTTCTTTCTGCAGAATCTTTTCGGTACCGGCAACGACCAGCTCAGCCAGCTTAGCTCGCAACCCTTCACGCGCTTTGTTGGTCTGCTGCACAATCTCAGCCTGTGCTGTCGCCAGCTGACGTTCTGCCTCGGCACGGCCCTTCGCCCGTGCCTGATCGACAATCTGAGTCGCTTCTTTTTCGGCGTTCGATTTGATTTCGGCTGCCTGCACTCGTGCCTGCTGCAGGACGGTTTCAGCTTCCTGCTGCGCCCGCACCTGCGCCTGCTGGCCCTGCTCTGCTGCCGCCAGGCCTTCTGCGATCTTCGCCTTGCGCTCGTTCATCGCGTTCATCAGTGGTGGCCAGATGAAGCGCAACGTGAACCAGACGAACACCGCAAACGCAATCAATTGCGCGATCAGTGTCAGATTGATGTTCATACTGTCACCCTATCGGTTGCAGTGCAGGATCAGAGCGCAAACATCACGTACATGCCGAGACCAACGGCAATCATCGGCACTGCGTCGGTCAGACCCATGACAATGAAGAACTGGGTACGCAACATCGGAATCAACTCAGGCTGACGCGCGGCACCTTCCAGGAAGCGACCGCCCAGCACACCAATGCCGATGGCTGCACCCACTGCACCCAGTCCGAGCATGAGTGCCGCAGCGATGATGAGCAAAGCTTGTGCCATTTCCATGTTGATCTCCAGATATAAATGACGAAGGAAGTTAAAGTTTAAAACCGGAAGGAAGATAAAAATTAATGGTGCTCAGAGTGGGCCATATCCAGATAGACAATGGTCAGGGTCATAAAGATAAACGCCTGCAAGGTCACCACCAGAATATGAAAGACTGCCCACACAAACTGCAATGCGCCACCAAAGATGCCGATCAGCCAGCCACCACTGTACATCAGTGCGATCAGAATAAAGATCATCTCACCAGCATACATGTTGCCGAACAGCCGCAGCGATAATGAAATCGGCTTGGCGATCAGATTCACCCCTTCCAGTACCAGATTGACCAGCATGAACACCGGCTTCAGCAACAGGTTGTTCGTCTGGAACGGCATCCCGGTGAGTTCGCCGACAAACCCACCAACGCCCTTGATCCTGATGCTGTAAAACAATATCAGCGCAAATACCCCAAGTGCCAGCGCAAAGGTGATATTCGGATCAGTGCTCGGCACCACTTTCATATAGTGCACCCCGATCAGGCTGAATAACCAGGGCAGCAGATCCACCGGCACCAGATCCATCAGGTTCATCAGGAATACCCAGCAGAATATTGTCAGGGCAAGTGGTGCCACCAAGTCGTTTTTGCCGGAAAAGGAACCACGCACATTCTCATTGACAAAGTCAATGATCATTTCCACGCCATTCTGTAACGCACCCGGCATCCCTGCGGTTGCCTGCTGTGCTGCCCGGCGAAAATAAAATGCAAACAATGCAATCAGACCGACTGACCAGCCGATTGAGTCCAGATGAATCGCATTGAAACCCATCTCAGCGGCTTCCTGCGCAGTATGTGCCATACCCCAGCCGGTATCCGGATGGTACCCGAACGTCAGGTTGGTCAGGTGATGCTTAATATATTCAGCAGATGTGATCTCTGTTCCAGCCATAATATTATCTGCGTTGAGCGGAAGACGGCTTCCGGTCATAAAGGTTGACAGTCACCAGCGGCAGGACCTGGACAATAAAAAAGGCAGCCAGTAAGGCTACCAGATTCAGATTATCTATGGCCAGCATCATGCTCAGAAAGATCCCGGCAATCACACTGAAACGCACCAGTTGACCAAGATAGAACCGTCTGACGATCACATCAGGCCGGGCGGCCTGATACTGACCAGACGCGAAATAAACAGATACAACCGAGCCTGTTATTGCAGCAACACCACCACACAGGACATCCCGCGCCAGTGACATGCCAGATGGCAGAGCCAGCATTGCCAGGACACCTGACAGCAGTGCCTGCACACACACGATACGTCCGGCACAGCAATGTCCGATGATTCGCCTGCTACCGCGAGCGCACATTATACGGGATACGGTATCCTGGTCAATGTTCAGGTTTTGCGCCAGTTCAGGCCGACCTGGCCAGCTGCTTCACACCCTGTATCCGGTGACTGATCTCAACCTTACCCTCCTGCAGCTTATCTCTGAAGAATGACTTCCATTGTTCCACTGTGAAGTCCTGCAGGGTGCCACCCGACCGGAAATGCGTGATAAATACCTGACCAGCGGCATAGATCGAGGTACCTGAACCCACCACCATGCCGATACCACCGCCAATCGTACCAATAGCCGGAACCAGTTTCACCACACTACTCAGACCAACAGTAGTCACAACCGGCGTCGCACCACTGATCAGAGCCTGTACGAACGCTTTACCCTTCTGTTCATCAAATTCAACGGCATAATGTTTACATAAACTGCGCAACAGATTCATGTGCACCCCGGTGAGTGCCGCAACGTCCAGCAACGGGACCGGTAACAGACCCAGTGCCATACCCGCAATAATGTGCAGATTAACGATGTTGTCAGATTTGACTGTCCGTTGCTGGCCGGAAATATCGGTCAGTTGTGTTTCAGCCGCTGCCAGCTTATCTGTCAGCTCAATCGTGAGTTGTTTAATCTGTTTTTCTTTTTGTGTCAGCTTGCGGTTGATACTGGCGACCTTTTTCCTGTGCTGATCACACTCGGCATCCGCCTCGCGCCGTCCGGTCTCACTCTGCTGCAACTGATCCTGCAACGTCTGTTGCTCTGTCTCCGCCTGTACCGCCAACGTCGCCAGTTCTTCTTCCTTCTGTTGCAGTTGTGCTGTCAGCTGTTCAATCTGAGCCGTCTGTGTCTTAACCTGCTGTGACAGTGTCGGTCTTTTCGGAGTTGCATTGGTTTGTGTTGGCATTCTTAAAACCCCTGTAGAGTTTGAGTAACACACTGCAGTCAGCAGGAAAATACTCCTACAGACTGCAACAAAGTATAAGATGGAATTCTGAAGATCGAAGCGGTGAGAAGATTTTTTAGTCTGGAAATTTCCTCAAAAAACTGATCTGATTCAAGATCATATTCAGTTTTTGCCCTACCCCCATGAATTCCCATCATACTCATGGATACGCCTCATATGACGTTAACTCTTTCGAAATACTCGCTACTGCACTTTTATCCATACTTTCAAATTAATCAGGTCTTTGATTTCGATCTAAGACATATTATCTTTGGATACCGCATAACCATCCACACATTTTTACTTTCTCATTATTTGCGAGTTTCTCTCCGATAATATCAGCGTTATATCCATCAGAAACTGGCCCTGATATCAGTTCACTTCTTGAAGGATGATTCGTACATAATAAAATCACTTTTAATGAAGTATTATTGAGTAAGCAGCACAATAGACGGATCTGATATAGAACAAGTAAGCAGCGCACCATTAGGTTCCGGTTGCTGAACATCACAGGCTGTACCATCAGGTGGTGGCAGGTTCCTGCCCGTTTCTTTATGAGTCGCAACATAGGTCAAAAATGCATCCCGGCCATGGATGATAGTTTCCTCAATCGTCTCACCGTCTGACATACAACCCGGCAAATCCGGCCAGGTTATCAGGAATCCACCACCATCTGCTACGGATAGTGGGGAGATATTAAAGCGATAATGTTCGAATAAGGCACTCATGGGGATGACTCAATATCGTCAATCAAGGTTAAAAGGTTCCTGATATAGGGTGGCTTCACGGGCCTGTGTGCCGGTACAGTAACGACGATAGAGGATGCCGGATGATAAAATACGACATGACTACCACCAGTTTTACGTACTTCTATCCCATGAGCTGATGCAATGGCTTCGAGTTTTTCTATCCGCCAGTTGGTCGTCGGGTTGGCACGCATTTTTTCGAGCGTCTTAGTTGCCTTTGCCACCTGCAGTTAGACGTTCAGATTAACCACGACTTCCTGCCGGGCATGCTGCGCTGACTGTACAAAATCAGGCATCTGATCAAAATTGAGATAGCGATAGATCTCTGGTGCCAGGGTATCTATCTGACTGGCATAGGCCTGGTATTCCTCCAGGCCGGGCAGATGACCCAGTGTGGCAGTGATCGCTGCCAGTTCGGCAGAGGCCAGATACACATCAGCACCCTGTCCCAGCCGGTTCGGGAAGTTACGGGTTGAGGTTGAAACGACTGTCGCGTTTGCCATCACCCGCGCCTGATTGCCCATACATAGAGAACAGCCCGGCATTTCGGTACGTGCACCTGCTGCGGCATAGATATTATAGTAGCCTTCTTCCATCAATTGGTGCTGATCCATCCGGGTCGGCGGCGCTATCCATAGCCGGGTCGGCAGGGTGGTCGCGGCAGCATCCAAAAGTTTGCCAGCGGCGCGAAAGTGTCCGATATTGGTCATGCAGGAGCCGATAAACACTTCGTCTATCGACCGACCGGCGACAGCCGATAGCGGTTTGATATCGTCCGGATCATTCGGGCAGGCCAGTAAGGGCTCAGTGATTTCGTTCATATTGATTTCAATCACCTCGGCGTATTGCGCATCTGCATCTGCCTGCAACAACACCGGATCAGCCAGCCAGGCCTCCATCGCACGGGCGCGCCGTTCCAGGGTACGCGCATCGCCATACTCATGATCTATCATCCAGCGCAGCATCACGATATTGGAGCGCAGATAATCAGCGACTGAGCGTTCAGAAAGGGCAATAGTACAACCAGCAGCAGAACGTTCTGCAGTTGCATCCGATAGTTCAAACGCCTGTTCAACCGTCAGATCGGGCAAGCCCTGGATTTCAATGATGCGCCCGTTATACACATTCTGTTTGCCCTTTTTTTCCAGTGTCAGCAAACCGCGTTGTAATGCCGCATAGGGTACGGCATTCACCAGATCGCGCAGGGTAATACCGGGCTGCATCTCGCCGCTGAAGCGGACCAGGACAGATTCCGGCATATCCAGTGGCATCACGCCCAGCGCTGCGGCAAACGCAACCAGCCCGGATCCGGCCGGGAACGAGATACCGAGCGGGAAGCGGGTATGTGAATCACCACCGGTACCGACCTGATCGGGTAATAACATCCGGTTCATCCAGGAATGGATCACACCATCGCCGGGACGCAATGACACGCCGCCGCGTGTCTGGATAAATTCAGGTAATGTGTGTTGGGTCTCTATATCGACCGGCCTCGGATAGGCTGCCGTATGACAGAAGGACTGCATCACCAGATCAGCTGAAAAGCCCAGGCAGGCCAGCTCCTTCAGTTCGTCACGCGTCATCGGGCCAGTGGTGTCCTGCGAACCGACGGTGCTCATACGTGGCTCGCAATAGGTGCCAGGCCGGACACCTTCGACCCCACAGGCCCGTCCGACCATCTTCTGTGCCAGGGTATAACCATGCTCGGCTGCGGTCGGATCCTGTGGCCGACGAAATGCTATGGCTGGACCTGACCCTAGAGATTCACGAGCTTTTTCGGTCAGACTACGCCCGATAATCAGGGGTATCCTGCCACCTGCCCGGACTTCATCCAGTAACACATCGGTCTTCAGACTGAAGCGTTCAATCAGTCTGCCATTTTCAAGTTCTATCCGTCCGGCATACGGACGAATCACAATCACATGCCCCATTGCCAGTTTATCCACCGGCACTTCTATCGGTAACACACCGGCATCCTGCAGTGTGTTGAAGAAGATCGGTGCAATCTTGCCACCCAGTACTACCCCGCCCTGTCGTTTGTTCGGCACATACGGGATATCGTTGCCGGTATGCCACAAGACTGAATTAGTAGCTGATTTGCGTGACGAGCCGGTGCCTACCACATCGCCGACATAGGCAACCGGATGGCCTTGCTGTTTCAGTTCTGCAATCTGCGCCGGGGCGTCTGCTATCCCTTCGCGCGGATTCTTCAGCATTGCCAGTGCATGCAGCGGGATGTCCGGGCGCGACCAGGCATCCTGTGCCGGCGACAGGTCATCTGTATTGGTCTCGCCCGTCACCTTGAACACGTTGACCGTGATGCTGTCCGGCACAGCCGGACGTGCCTGAAACCATTCGGCCTCGGCCCAGGATTGCAGGATTGCCTGTGCCTGCGCATGGCCTGCCTGTGCCTTCTGTTCGATATCGTAGAACGCATCAAACATCAACAGCGTATGCTTGAGCTGTTCTGCGGCAAGTCCAGCCAGCTGCGGATCGTCCAGCAGGTCGATCAATGGCTGGATGTTATAGCCGCCCAGCATGGTGCCCAGTAAGCGCACTGCCTCTGTCGGTGGTATGACCGGGGAAGTGGTCTTGCCCTGCGCAACTGCGGCCAGAAACCCGGCCTTGACCCGCGCGGCCTCATCTACGCCCGGCGGTACCCGCTGTTCGAGTAATGCCAGCAATTCTGCCGGATCCTCGCCATCCGGCTGCTGGCACAATTGCACCAGAGTAGTGACCTGTGCCGCATTCAGCGGCAGCGGCGGTATACCCTGCGCGCCACGTTCCGCAACGTGCTGGTGATAATCAGCAAGCATATTCATCCTTTTATTCTCGCGCAGCAAGAGGTGATTGTGTCATTCTACATACCGGCAAGCAACTCATTACCTGAGTATGGGTGCGATTCAAACTGATGTGGTGATCTCAGTGCCAGCGTTATCCGGTCACGGTTTTCCGAGGTACGCCATAAACCCAGCCGAGCCCCCACGGATGGGTTTATGGCGTACCTCGGAGAGCAGACCCGAGAATGCTGACACTGATAAGTGATACCACCTATCGCTAATGGATCAAGGTTATGACTGCGCCGGTATTGACGAAGATATTCACTCGCAAGATGCGCTACCGCTGCATCTACGGGGATTGCTTCTATAGCCGAAAATAATTCATCAAACAGACGTTCTTCTCTGGTATTCCGGACACCGGACAGGACTTCCGTCAGTGTCAGCGCGGATATGACAGGCGAAGATTGCAGAGAATCAAGAAAATCCGTAGCGCCGATGTGTCCTCTGGAATAATCAATTAACACACAACTATCAAGCAGATATACCATCACGCCTGTCTGTGAAAACGACGGGAAAAATCCTGTCTGAAGGTGTAACTATGGTCTTCTATCCCTGTATGGTCAGACCAGATACCGCGAACATTGGCTAATGCTTTTTTCCACTGATGTTTTTTCTTTAGTTGTGTTTGTGATGCAAGAGCAGTATCACTGCCGGATTAGCGTACTTTGTCCTTCATCTGTCTGCATACTTTGCAAACGAGAATATTGTTCATCACGCAAAAGCACCTGAGAGTTTTCCATGAGGGGGACCTTGATAAGAAGTTCAGGGTGCCTCGAAAACACCGCGAGCGCAGCAGTTTTCAGAGACGTCCTTATTCGACGGTGACGGATTTGGCTAAATTACGCGGCTGATCAACATTGGTACCCTTCAATACAGCGACATGATAAGCCAGTAGCTGCAGGGCAACACTATACACAATCAGCGACAGATCAGCATCCGCCGCTGGCATGACACAGGCTGCATACTCATCCAGTTCCGGCATCACTGTCTCGTCATGCAGGAGGCATAAGTGGCCGCCCCGTGTGCGAACTTCCTGCAGATTGGATAATACCTTACCGGCCAGTGGAGTATCCGGCACCGCACAGATAATGCGCATCTGGTCATCCACGAGTGCCAGTGGACCATGTTTCAGCTCACCTGCCGGATAGGCCTCGGCATGGATATAGGATAGCTCCTTCAGCTTCAGTGCCGCCTCCAGCATTGCCGGATAAAAGGGCCCGCGTCCCAGAAACAGCACACTCTGTGCTGTAATAAAATCAGCCGCGAGGGCTGCAATCTGTGCGTCCTGTTGTAATACCGCTTCAATCTGGCGTGGCAAAGCCTGTAATGCCGCGATCTGTTGTTGTTCCTGCGCTGCAGTCATGCCATGCCGTCGCGCCAGGCTCAGGGTCAGCAGGCGTAATACGACTAACTGGGTACTGAAGGCCTTTGTCGAAGCCACACCGATTTCAGGCCCGGCCCGGGTCATCAGTACCGCATCCGATTCCCGCACCAGCGAGCTCTCCGGCACATTGCATACAACCAGGCTACCCAGATACGAACGCTGTTTTGCACTACGTAACGCCTCCAGCGTATCAGCCGTTTCGCCCGATTGCGAAATGGTCAGGAATAGTGTTCTGTCCGGCACCACAACAGGTCGGTAGCGATATTCGCTGGCAATCTCTACCTGGCAAGCAACACCGATCGCTTCTAACCAGTATCTTGCAATCAGCCCTGCATGATAGCTGGTGCCGCACGCCACGATATGGATCACGTCTGTCTGACCCAGCAGTGCCCGGATCTCACAGCCGAAGCTGTCTTCCAGCACTCGCTCCCGGCTGATACGTCCTTCTAAGGTTTCCGCAACAACTGCGGGTTGCTCAAAGATTTCTTTCTGCATGTAATGCGCATAGCCCGCCTTCTCAATCCGGGCCCGATCCAATGCAGAGGTATGCACTGCACGGCTCACTGGCTGACCCTGTGCATCCAGTATCTTGATATCTGTCCGGGTGACCTGTGCTATATCGCCTTCTTCCAGATGGATAAACTGTTGCGTTACTGGCAGCAGTGCTGACACATCGGAGGCAATAAAATGACCTTCTGCACCAAGACCAATGACCAGCGGGCTGCCCACCCGCACCGCAATCATTTCACCCGGTGCATCGGAGGCGATAATCGCCAGGGCATAGGCACCGACCAGCCGCTCTGTCGCCTGCTGCACAGCAGCCAGCAGGCTGGTATGGTGTGGTAACAGGCTGGCCACCAGATGTGCGATGACTTCGGTATCAGTATCCGAAGAAAACGAGTAGCCCTGTGTTGCCAGCTCCTGACGCAATTCATGATGGTTTTCAATGATGCCATTATGCACCACTGCTACCGGATGGCTGGTATGTGGATGCGCATTATGTTCTGCTGGCCGACCATGGGTCGCCCAGCGGGTATGCGCAATACCGGTTGTGCCGCTGACCGGTTGCTCCGCCAGATACTGAGCAAGCACCGCAACCTTACCAAGCTGGCGCGCGCGCTGCTGCGTGCCCTCTGCGGCCTGCACGACCAGTCCGGCTGAGTCATAGCCACGATATTCCAGCCGCTGTAACCCATCCAGCAGGACAGGGGTCACATCTTCCTGTGCTACAGCACCGACTATGCCACACATCGCTTATCCCCTGTCTCTGGTCTTCCGGGGTCGTTGCCAGTCTGGAATAATCTGTTTCTGCCCCCGGGTCAGGGTCAACGCGTCCGCTGGCGCACTATGGCTGATCACCGAACCAGCACCGATAGTTGCACCCCGGCCGATCTTAACCGGTGCCACTAATGCGCTGTTAGAACCGACAAAGACATTATCACCGATCTCTGTTGTATGCTTGTTCGCCCCGTCATAATTACAGGTGATGGTACCAGCACCCAGATTGACACCTTGGCCGATATCGCTATCCCCGACATACGCCAGATGATTCACCTTGCTGCCCTGACCAATCTGCGCATTTTTGATTTCAACAAAATTACCCACACGTGTCTCCTCTGCCAGTCGGGTTTCCGGACGGATACGCGCAAAGGGTCCGATCCGGCTGTGCGCCCCGATCTCCGCGTTTTCAATCACGCAATTTTCCAGAATCACTGCGTCGTCCGCGATCCGGACATTACGCAATACGGTATTGGCACCGATCTGCACCCGATGCCCCAGAATGACTGTGCCCTCACACAGGACGTTCGGTGCAATGGTGCAATCCTTACCGTGTTTTAACTGACCAGACAGGTCGAACCGGGCAGGATCCTGCAGGGTGACACCTGCCAGCATCAGTTGATCTGCCTGCATCCGTTGTTTCGCACGTTCCAACTGTGCCAGTTGTTTACGATTATTCACGCCAGCTGCTTCAATAGCCTCGCAGGGTTGTGCTACCTGGACCAGGACACCCGCTTCGGCAGCCATCGCTACCACATCGGTCAGATAATATTCATGCTGACTATTTGCCTTTGATAAATGGCTCAGCCAGTTCTCTATATGCTCAACCGGCAGTGCCATGATGCCGGTATTCACTTCACAGATCTTAAGCTCATCCGGTGTAGCATCCTTCTGTTCCACAATCCCCAGTACGCGTTTGCCCGATTTATCCCGCTTAATCCGGCCATACCCGTTGGGTTCGTCCAATTCCAAGGTCAGCAGGCCGAGGCCATTTCTGCTCTTCTCAAGCAGATCTTTTAAGGTAGCTGGCTGAATCAATGGCACATCGCCGTATAACACCAGCACACGTTCAATCTGTTCCACCAGTGCAGGCAGGGCACACTGCACGGCATGGCCTGTGCCCAGCTGTTGTTCCTGTTCAACCCAGATCAGACCCCGATCAGGACAGGCGGCCTGCACAATATCACCGGCATGACCATGTACCACAATGATCTGTTCCGGCTGCAATCCGTGCGCGGCACTGATCACATGATGTAATAAAGGCAGGCCTGCTATTCTGTGCAGAACCTTCGGTGTGGCAGAATGCATGCGACTACCCTGACCAGCCGCTAAAATGACAACAGCAAGCTTCATATCCCTATGCGCCAGATGAATGATGATATATTCCGATACCTGGATAAACAGGCATAAAAAATCAATTAAATCATGATCTTAGTGCCAAATTTTCTATTTAAAAAAGGCGCGGCACTATACGTGACGAAAACAATAAATGCAATACGGAAAATTGCATCCCAACAATTCCCGCTGAAAAGTTGGTTGAGCGTCGCGAAGTGGTTTTTGAG
>CAWUJM010000028.1:0-23386 GCA_963922685.1 uncultured Gammaproteobacteria bacterium
CCTCGGAGAAGCCCCTGACGGGTAACGCCGAAACGAATTTTATGTGCCCCAGCTAATACGCCACATCAGTTTGAATCACACCCCAACAACAAGCTGAGCGTATCACATACAATGGTATGAATTAATTGAAAGATCGCCTAAGGAATTGTCATGGAAAACTGTTTATTCTGCCGGATTGCGGCAGGTACTCTGCCGACTGAACTGATCTATCAGGATGAACAGGTGATCGGTTTTCGTGACCTGCACCCGCAGGCCCCGGTGCATTGTTTATTGATCCCACGCCAGCATATCGCCACCCTGAACGATCTGACGCCGGAAACAGATCATATCATGGCTCATCTGTTTCAGGGCGCCCGTCAGATTGCGATACAGGAAGGGATTGATAAAGACGGCTACCGTACTGTCATCAACTGTAACGTCAGCGGTGGACAGAGCGTCTATCACCTGCATCTGCACCTGCTCGGTGGTCGCAGCATGCACTGGCCACCTGGTTAGATCAACCCTGCTGCTACCGCAGCATCCAGCCAGAACACAGCACATTCTATGTTTGCACAACTGCGTGAAGATCTGCAGGTCGTGTTTGCCCGCGACCCGGCAGCCCGCAATCGTTTCGAGATTCTGACGACCTATCCGGGCGTACATGCCATTCTGGTCTATCGACTGACCCACTGGCTATGGCACAAGGGTGCAAAATGGCTGGCACGCTGGCTGGCCCATCTGACACGCTGGCTGACCGGCATTGAGATCCACCCGGCAGCACAGATCGGGCGGCGTTTCTTCATTGATCACGGCATGGGGGTCGTGATCGGCGAAACTGCTGTGGTCGGTGATGACTGCACCCTGTATCACGGTGTGACACTGGGCGGCACCAGCTGGCAGAAGGGACAACGCCATCCCACACTGGGCAACCAGGTGGTCATCGGTGCCGGCGCCAAGATTCTCGGACCGATTGAAATTGGCTCAGGCACACGTATCGGATCAAACGCGGTCGTGCTGAAACCCGTCCCTCCGGACAGTACCGTCGTCGGGGTACCCGGACACCTGATCCGCGCCGGCAACACAGCAGACGATACACAACGCCGGACAAAAATGGCGTATAAGCTGGGCTTTGATGCGTATGGTGCGACGCGTGATGCGCCTGATCCGATGGCCGATGCACTGCACCGGATGCTGGATCACCTGCATGTGCTGGAACACAAGATGCAGACCCTGTGCGAAGTGATGCGCAGCAGCGGCATTGTTACCGACGAAATAGCAAGCCTGACTCCCTGCGATATTACTTCCACTGCAGAAGAGCTGGCCAGAATCGCCGCCAGCACCGCACCTTCAGAACAGAAAAAAACCGATGCTGCTCGCTAACCTCGGCATTTTAACCAGTGTCTGTTGCGGCACCCACTGGCTGAGCCAGCGCAGAACCCTCCCGACCACAACTGATCCGGACATTGCAGCCAGCCGGGAAGATGCCCGCCAGACCAGGATCAGTGTTGTTTCCATGCTGCTGGCAACCAGCAGCTGGTTCTACACACCGCTGGGACTGCTCAGCGCAGGTGTCATCAGTTACAACCTGTATCCGATCCTGCGCCATACTCTGCAGCAATGGCAACAGAGCCGACGCGTTACCAACGACAGCTATGCCAGCCTTTCTGCCTTACTGATGCTGGGGTCAGGAAATTATTTTGCGGCAGGTATGCAGAATATGGTGTATCACCTGAGCAGCCATTTTGTGCACAAAAGTCGCAAAAACGCGACGCAGTGGATTACCGATGCCTACCATGCAGCACCCGGCCAGGTCTGGCGACTCAGTGCTGACGATCAGGAACATCAGGTGCCACTGGCACAGGTACAAGCCGGTGACAGGATCGTGGTCAGCACAGGCGAAACGATCCCGGTGGATGGCCGGATTCAATCCGGTATGGCACTGATTGATCAGCAGGCCCTGACCGGCGAGGCGAACCCGGCAGAAAAGACCGTCGGTGATAACGTTCTGGCCGCGACTCTGATGATCCGGGGTCGCCTGGTGATCCAGGCGACGCACAACGGCAAAGACAACCGCATCCAGCAGCTGAATACATTATTGCAACAAACCCGTGACTATAAAACAGCACTCCAGTTGCGCGGTGAGTACTGGGCAGACCAGGCGGTATTACCGATCTTTACTGTAAGCGCACTCACCGTGCCGGTACTCGGGGGTTCTGCTGCGCTGGCGATCCTGTTCAGTGCCCCACTGAACATCATCCGTGCCATGCTCTCGGTACAGACCTCAGCACATCTGCAATGGATCACTGAGCAGGGTGCACTGATCAAAGATGGCCGGGTACTGGAATCACTGCCACAGATTGACACAGTGCTGTTCGACAAGACCGGCACCTTAACCGAGACGATACCTGAAGTTGCCACAATCACCTGTTGTGGCGACCAGACACCAGACCAGCTACTGGGCCTGGCTGCAGCGGCCGAGCAGCGTCTGGAACACCCGATTGCTCAGGCCATTGTCGCCCGGGCACAGGCCTGTCAGATCACCCTGCCACCGGTCAGCGACAGCCAGTATGACCTGGGGCTGGGTGTCACCGTGCAGTCGGGACAACAACGGATTCAGGTTGGTAGTCTGCGTTTTATTCTGCAGGCGACACAATGTACAGAAGCCGGGCTACCAGATCCGATCCGACAGGCGATGCAGGCCGCTACCGGACACACGATGATTCTGATCGCCGTGGACGGCAGACTGCAGGGTCTGCTGGAGTTGCAACCCGGCCTGCGCCCGGAGGTGCCAGCACTACTCGCCCGGTTGCGGAAACATCACATCGCACAACTGGCCGTCGTCTCCGGCGATCAGCAGGCACCGACTCAACGCCTGGCTGACAGCTTGGGACTGGATGCAGCGTATGGCGATGTGCTGCCACAGGATAAGGCTGCTCTGGTACAGGACTACCAGGCCCGGGGGCGGCACGTCTGTTTTATCGGCGACGGGTTGAATGATGCGATTGCGATGAAACAGGCCAATGTCTCCATCAGCCTGAACAGTGCCGCACCGATTGCGAGTGAAACTGCACAGATTGTCCTGACCCGGGATGATCTGACACCCGTCGGCGACCTGTTTCCGCTCGCCGGACAATTGCAGCACAGACTACGTAACAACCTGATACTCTGGATCGGGTTCGGCATGGCAAATGCGCTGGCAGTCCCACTACTTGGATTCGGCCCGATCCAGTCCAGCCTGTTTTACCTGGCCGTCTATGGCCTCGGCCTTAAATACTCACGCCGTATACCTGCCCGCCACGACTCACACCACTCGACAACGTCACCAGGACACAATCAGTGAGTTCTGCATATTAGTGGTTGCAACCTCTCAGTAGCTTCAGAGGCCTTGCAGATAAGGATCATGGCCAAGATACTCAGGTCAGCAACAAAAACCGCCTGAGAAGACACTCGAATCTATTAATGGCACCTCTAAATAAACCGCTTATGAGTTGACGAATTAAGGTTTTTTCAAAAAACCATTTTCAATGTGAACTGGTACCAGTTTTCAGTCTGAAATTGATCATTTTCTGATCGATTTCAGACCTTCAGACACACCACTCCCGCGCCTCATACCAACGCTTGCCTGAGTGTGCTCCAGCGTTTGATGTTATACGCTATATTGATCATGCCCAGCTTTACCCGGGCCCTGGCATAGCCAATGGTGCGGACAATATCTCCTGCCACCTGTTTGTGTGTTGCAAACACAAACTCGCGGTCCGTGCCTGATATTTCGCGACCTGAACCTCTGGCCTGCATCCCGATGTCTCCGGATGCCCTGCCCTGCATGGCACACATATGAACCTGAAGGCCGCCAGACACGCCTTCTGCCGGGCCGGGCTGACAGACTGGGCGGTGCAGCTGCCACAACAATGCCAGGCTCGCCCGACCCACGGAGATCAGGTACGCTGGGATGCAGCGATAGCCACCCTGCCCCGCTGTCACACCGACGTGCTGGATATTCATCAGGGCGCAATCCGTATCGGTACTGCACACGACAGTACAGAGACACAACGTCATCAGTTACAGCACGCCTTGCAGGCATTACATCCGTGGCGCAAAGGGCCATACCATCTGTATGGTGTCACCATAGAGACTGAATGGCGCTCAGACCAGAAATGGGATCGACTGGCAGCACACTTGGCACCACTGGCTGGTCGTAAGGTACTGGATGTCGGGTGCGGCAATGGCTATTACAGCTGGCGTATCGCACAGGCAGGTGCTGACTGGGTTCTTGGCATAGACCCGACCCAACTATACCAAGCCCAACATGACGCGATCCGCCGCCTGTTGCTGGCAATACCGGCAGGCAACCCGTGGCTTGAACGTGTGACTCAGTTGCCGTTGGGTGTCGAACAGGTGCCTGCCGGACTCAGGGCATTTGATACCGTCTTCAGCATGGGCGTGTTATATCATCGTCGTTCACCGATTGATCATCTGCTGGCCCTGCGCGACATGCTCCGGCCTGGTGGTGAACTGGTGCTGGAAACCCTGGTGTTACCGGATGATGGCCCGCAGCTACTGACACCATCAGGACGCTATGCCAGCATGCGTAATATCTGGTTTATTCCCAACCTGACATTACTCACAACCTGGCTGCAACGTTGTGGTTATCGCCATATCCGCACACTGAATGTAACGCAGACTACATCAGCTGAACAGCGTCGCACAGACTGGATGCGGTTTCAATCACTGGCTGATTTTATGCATCCCGACAACCCCAACCAGACCCAGGAAGGTCATCCGGCACCAACCCGTGCCATTCTGCTCGCCTGCCATTAACAGGTTGTTGAAAATGGATTATCTTTCGGCCACTTTTCGCGCCTCACCGGGATTTTGTGGGCCTTTTGCAAGGATAATGGGCTTTTTTCTGTGAATTTGAGCGGATTTTCCGGCTTCCGGACGCACCAATCCCTGAGTCGATGATCACGTTACACAGGAAGCTATTCCCAGATTGCGCATCTGCACATTGATTCCCGGCCAGTTTCGGCGTAGCGGTCCTGCGAAGTCAGCATCCATAGCTTTCAAGGCCGTATCGGCCATCGTGCGAATAGTCCGTAAGGGATGGTCTTCCGGGACCCGCGACGCCGGGTTGACCGTGCTGAACAGGCTGTCTTGTTGAATACCAGAGCCGCGCATGTACTGTGGTTCCTCTAATAAATCATCAAGCCTGTTTCTGGCTCAGTGGTGCAGAATCTCGACAACCTGTTAGACCAATACCTGATGATCAGGTGCGTTTTCTGACATGGCGCATCAGGCGGTGCCGCTTCCGACGCTGCCGTCCGGTCAGCGTATTGCGCTTTCCGGCATATGGATTATCGCCGGTACGAAATACCAGGTGCAGTGGGGTGCCCTGCAATTGACAGGCAGCGCGGAAACGGTGCAATAAAAAACGACGGTAGGTTTCTGGTACTGCCTCAGTCTGGTTGCCGTGAACGACGATCAGCGGTGGATTTTTACCGCCCTGATGGGCATACCGGAGCCGGATACGTCGCCCACGTACCAGCGGTGGCTGGTGTTCTGCCACACTGGTCTGCAATATGTCGGTCAGCTCTGACGCCTTAAATTCACGCATTGCAGCCCGCCAGGCTGACTGAGCTGATGTGAGCAGATGCCCGACGCCACTGCCATGCAGGGCAGATATCTCGTGCCAGGTCGCAAACTGCAGGAATCCCAGTCGCCGATCCAGTTCATCCCGAACCTGCGCCCGCCGGGCAGCTGTCAGGCCGTCCCATTTGTTGATCGCCACCACCAGTGCCCGGCCTGCATCGGATATATGCCCGGCCAGATGCATGTCCTGTTCGCTGATGCCCTGCTGCGCGTCCAGTACCAGCACCACCACATGAGCCTGCTGCATCGCCTGCAAGGTCTTCAGCACACTATATTTTTCAATCAGGTCGTGGATCCGTGCACGCCGTCGCACTCCTGCCGTATCCAGCAGCACGTAGGCCTGCTGCTGTACCGTATGCGCAATCGCGATCGTATCGCGCGTGGTTCCCGGCTGATCATACGCCAGTACCCGTTCTTCACCCAGTAACCGGTTGATCAGGGTTGATTTGCCAACGTTCGGTCGTCCGATTACAGCAACGCGGATTGCTTCTTCTGCCTCAGTTGCTACTGGCTGTGTCGCTGATAATTGCAGCAGGATGTGCCGGATCAGTTGTTTAACGCCACGTCCATGTGCTGCGGCTATCAGTCGGGGCTGCCCCAGTCCGAGGGCGTGAAACTCGAGACCTGAAAGGGTCGGGTCTAAATTTTCGCTTTTATTCAGTGCCAGTGTCACCGGTTTACCGGTACGGCGCAGGTCTGCCGCAATCTGCTGGTCGCCTGCGGTTGGTTCTGCCCGCGCATCCAGCATCAGGATGACGTGATCGGCTTCTGACAGAGCCTGTTGTACCTGACGTTGTATCAGCCCGTCAATTTCACTGTTCTGGCCACTCAGTCCACCAGTATCTGTCACCAGGTAGCCACCGCCGCCGAGCTGGCCGATGCCATACTGGCGATCCCGGGTCAGTCCGGCCTGGTCTGCAACCAGCGCATCGCGGGTACGTGTCAGCTGGTTGAACAGAGTCGATTTGCCGACATTCGGCGGTCCGACCAGTGCAATGACCGGATTCAATCGGAAATCCGCAGGGCGGACAGATAACCGGCAGCATCCTGTACGTACAGGATATCCTCCATATGCACCAGTCCGGTACTGATGGCTGCTCTTCCGACCCGCTGACGCGCTACCGGCTGGCCATCAGCAATTGACAGCAGATGTACATAGCCATCCAGATCTCCCAGTGCCAGAACGTCTGCCATGACCAGCGGGTCAGATACGGCTCGGTGCTGCAGCAGGTCTGTCTGTCGCCAGTGTAATGCGCCGGTGTCGGCAACAAACGCCCAGAGGCTACTATCTTCACCCACCGCATACAGGGTGTTACTGTCTGCCACCAGATTACGATAGGTCGAAAAAGGCTGCTGCCAGCGCAACGCACCGGTCATATAATCCAATGCGATCAGGCCGCCCTGATAGGTCGCGGCATAGATCAGACCCTGATGGACTAACGGATCAGTATCGCTGTCAATCAGTTGTTGTACAACCGAGCGCCCGCTGGGTATAGCAATCGTGATGTGCCACAACAGGCGGCCTGTCGCCAGATCACGTGCGATCAGTTGACCCTGAGTCGTACTGTGCAACAGTTGATTTCCCTGCACGACCGGTGTGCTCATGCCCTGCAGCCCCAGATCCGGCATATGTACTGTAAAACGCCATTGCAGTGCGCCATCGGGATCAAATCCACTCACACTACCATCAGCAGCTGTGATCACGATACGATCCTGTGCCACAACAGGCCGTGCACGCACCTCACTACTCACAGCGGCACGCCACTGCTCAGTACCATCCTGCGCTGACAGGACGATCACTTCACCTTCCGGTGTACCAAGCACGACGCGTCCGGCACCAACGCCCACACCTGCGGTCAACGGTGTCTGCATATCAACTGACCAGGCCGTTGCACCGGTCATCCTGTCCAGTGCGCGCACCTGCCCATCTGCGGCTGCAGCATACACAATGCCCTGCACCACAGCAGGTATCAGTTCCGGTTGTGGAGCATCTGATTTACCACCAATCCGCACCCGCCAGAGTGACGTCATGGTCTTTGCTGCATCAAACGCCACCAGTGGTGCGGGTGAATTGATGTCTTGTGCAGTTATCCGGTCAAACAGTGAACCACATCCGCTGAGTAAGATCGCCAGCGCAATGAGAACGGTTATGCGTGTCATCATCATTCCTGTTGGGGTTCCGGACCCAGTTCACTGGCCTTCAGTGTCAGCAGGGGGTTCTGTTCTCTGCTATGGCTGACCGCCTGTTGATAAGCGATCCGCGCAGCAGCCAGATCGCCCTGATGATAGGCCAGATCACCACGCAGTTCGGCTAGCTGCGCGACAAACGATGCTTCGTCAGCTGCCTGTAAAACTTGTTCTGCTGCCTGCCAGGCCTGCAACTCTATCAGCAACTCAGTCAACTGGACCCGGATCGCCTGTTGCAATACGGGTTCACCCGCTGTCGTCAGGGCGCGTTCCAGCCATGACCGCGCACCGGCCTTATCGCCCTGCTGGTACATGGCCCGCGCCGCCTGACGTGCCGCCAGCACCGCATACACAGTTCCGGGATAATCCTGCAGGATCTGATCGGCACCCGCCGTGATCGCAGTCATCTCCCCGGCTTCAACCACCTGCTGCAACGCAGCGAACTGATCTGACGCCGCCATGCCCTGATGCAGCTGATGGCTCTGCCAGGCCTGCCAGCCCACCAGCAGGCCGACTCCGACCATCACACCGATAATGACTGGCCTGGCGTTTTTCTGCCACCACTGCCGGATTGCGGCAATCTGATCAGCGTCGTTGTGGTAAGTTGCCATGATTACAGAATATATCGGGTCAGGTCTTCATTATCCAGCAAAGCGCTGAGATGCTGATTCACATAGTCTGCATCCACCAGTACTTCCCGACCTTCCTGTGTCGGGGCGTGGAACGATACTTCTTCTAACAATCGTTCCATCACGGTATGCAAGCGGCGTGCACCGATATTTTCAGTCGTTTCGTTCACGTGCCAGGCAATATCCGCAATCCGCTGGATACCACTGTCATCAAATGCCAGAGTAAATTCTTCTGTTGCGAGTAAGGCGGTATATTGTTCGGTCAGCGACGCATCCGGCTCGGTCAGGATACGCACAAAGTCTTCGCTGCTGAGTGCACCCAGTTCCACCCGGATCGGGAGCCGCCCCTGCAGTTCCGGGATCAGGTCAGACGGCTTGCTCAGATGGAAGGCACCGGAGGCAATGAACAGGATATGATCTGTCCTGACTGAACCAAATTTGGTGGATACGGTACATCCCTCTACCAGCGGCAACAGATCGCGCTGTACGCCTTCACGTGAAATATCAGCACCCCGTCCTTCACTATTGCTGGCAACCTTATCGATTTCATCAATAAAGACGATGCCATGCTGTTCCACCCGTTCGATCGCCCGCAGGCGCAGATCTTCTTCGTTAATGCGCTTTTGTGCTTCTTCATCTGTCAACAGCTTGAGTGCATCCTTCACGCGCAGTTTGCGCTTTTTGCTGCGTTCGGACCCCATATTCTGAAACAGACCCTGCAGCTGGCTGGTCATCTCTTCCATACCGGGCGGGCCAACGATCTCAACACCGACCGGCAGTCCACTGGTTTCAACATCAACCTCTTTATTATCCAGTTTTCCTTCATGCAACATTTTGCGGAATTTTTCCCGCGTACTTCTGTTGCGTCTGGGTGGTGTTGGCATGTCATCTTCGTCTTCATCATCATGCTGGTCCGGTGCTTCCCGGTTGTCGCGGGTTTTGCGCGGCACCGGTAATAATACATCCAGAATGCGTTCTTCAGCCGAGGCAGCGGCAGCATCGTGCACCTTATCCACTTCTATCTCGCGTGTCATCTTGACCGCACTGTTGGCCAGATCGCGGATAATGGAATCAACTTCCCGCCCGACATAACCGACTTCGGTGAACTTGGTTGCCTCAACCTTGATAAAGGGTGCCTGCGCCAGTTTTGCCAGACGGCGCGCAATCTCGGTCTTACCAACACCGGTCGGGCCGATCATCAGGATATTTTTCGGCGTGATCTCATCACGTAATTCGTCTGCCACCTGGCTGCGCCGCCAGCGATTGCGTAATGCAATCGCGACCGCACGCTTGGCGTCTTTCTGGCCGATAATATGTTTGTCCAGCTCCTGGACGATGACTTCAGGGGTAAAATCAGACATGAGATTCCAGTTCTTTAATAACCAGGTTATGGTTTGTGTAGACACAGACGTCGGCTGCAATATGCAGGCTTTTTTCAACAACATCACGCGCAGACAGTTCGGTATTGTCCAGCAGTGCCCGGGCTGCTGACTGCGCAAACGCACCACCGGAACCAATCGCCATCAGGCTGTCTTCCGGCTCTATCACATCGCCGTTACCGGTCAGTATCAGCGAGGCCTGCTTATCAGCAACCAGCAACAAGGCCTCCAGGCGGCGTAACATACGGTCAGTACGCCAGTCCTTCGCCAGTTCCACCGCTGCCCGCATCAGATGACCTGAATGCTTTTCCAGTTTGCCTTCAAACCGTTCAAATAATGTGAACGCATCCGCAGTCGCACCGGCAAAACCTGCCAGCACCTTGCCTTTATATAACAGGCGTACCTTACGGGCATTGCCCTTCATCACGGTGTTGCCCAGTGATACCTGGCCATCACCACCGATAACGATTCTGCCACCACGCCGGACGGACAGAATGGTTGTTGCATGTAAATCGTGCACGCTGCAATTTCCACCTGAGAAAAGGTTTGCCCCGCAGCACACGGCTTTGCCGTCACACTGCATAAATCCCGGATAGTATGGGCGTCCTCAGCAATAAACAAGGGCAGGCGATATAAAAAACAGTGTGGCCTGAATTTAGTTTATTCACCAATACCAGCGTCATCCGGTCATGGCCCTCCGAGGTACGCCATACACCTATCCATAGGGGCTCGGCTGCGGCCATCCAGGCCGCAGACGCCCTCGGAGGGCGGGCTCGGGGCGCCCCTTCAGGTACGATGTTACAACCACCTGTATCACTGCTCTCAGAATGATACCGTGTCATTCCGCACACAGCTGCAGAATCCATAGCCTGGAGCAGATGAAGTAAATATCCTCCGGCAAAGCCGGAGGCTTTATTTTGTGAACCGCTCAAAGCGGTGTGTAAACGGTGCTATCGCACCTTGAGCCCCCTGAAGTGGGCTACACTATACTATGTTTGAGTTTCAGATAAACATGGTATCAACCAGCCGTTTTCTAGTGACGGACGATAGTCGCATCACTATATAAATATAGTCATACAAACATCCCTGCATCCAAACTTCCGGGTAACACAAATTTTGTTAATAGGGGCATATGCGCTAGCGGCGGCTGATGTTCCAGGATACTCGCCTCCAGCTCCGGCAACATGGCACCATCCATCAGTGTATAAGTCTGCCCTGACCGGCACAGGCGTGTTGCAGAGCCTGGTAGCATTCGGGAATGGCAGGCGGTGGGGTCATGGGCATGTGGATAATCGGTGATAAAGGGTGTACTACACTGCACCTTCTGTCCACTGACCAGACTCCGCAGGATCAAAGATGATGGCTTTGCAGCCAGTGTTCCAGCAACGCCAGCTGCCACAGTTTGCTACCCTGAATGCGGGTATGGTGCTGATCCGGCGCATCCAGCAGCCGGTCGATATAGTCGCGGCTGAATACACCACGTTCACGACAGGCCCGGGCATTCAGGACGTCCCGCATAGCCGCCAGAAAGGGGCCACGCACATATTTCAGCGCCGGCATCGGGAAATAGCCTTTGGGCCGGTCAATCACTGCATCCGGAATCAACCCGCGTGCAATCTGCTTCAGCAGATGTTTGCCGCCGGACGCCAGTCTGAGCTGTGCCGGACATTGTGTGGCCAGTTCAACCAGATGGTGGTCCAGAAAGGGTACCCGCGCCTCCAGCCCCCAGGCCATGGTCATGTTGTCCACCCGCCGCACCGGATCGTCCACAATCAGGGTGGTCACATCCAGTTTGAGTACTGCATCCATAAAGTCGTCAGCATGCGCCAGCTGGCAGGCCAGATAGTCACTGGTAACATCCGGTCCGTGATAGGCCGGCATGAGCAGCTGCATCAGTTCGGCATGATCCCGGTCAACATAATGACGCCGGAACCGATCCAGCCGACTGCCTCTGGTGTCTGCCTGCATCCGGGGATACCAGAAATAACCGCCGAACACTTCGTCTGCACCCTGGCCGGACTGCACCACCCGGCTGTGTTGTGATACCTGTTCTGCCAGCAGGTAAAAGGCAACGGCATCCTGGCCGAACATCGGTTCAGCCATCGCCGCGATAGCTGCAGGCAATCGTTGCAGCACCTGATCGTTCGGTATCACCAGTTTGTGATGTTGTGTCTGGTAGCGCGCGACGATCTGATCTGAATATTCAAATTCGCTGCCCCGTTCTTCCGGCTGGTCTTCAAAGCCGATCGAATAGGTCGGTATCTGTGTCGCCCCGCTGAGGGCCAGTAAGGCGACTAACAGGCTCGAATCCAGTCCGCCCGACAACAGGACACCAACCGGCACATCCGCGACTGTATACCGTTTACGCACAGCGGTCAGCAGGGCGTACCGGATCGCTTCGATCCATTCCGGTTCGGTTCTGGCCGGGTCGGTGCGCTGTGCATCCAGTGTCCAGTAACGCTGTGTCTGCACACTACCGTCTGCTGTGAGCAGCAGGCTGTGTGCCGGTTCCAGTTTGCGAATACCACGCAATATCGTGTGGGGTGCCGGCACCACCCCGTGCAGACTGTATTGAAAATGCAACCCGACCGGATCCAGCCGGGTGTCTACCTCGCCCGCTGCCAGGAGTGCCTGCGTACTGGAGGCAAACCGGAAGTGACTGGTGGTATCGACATAATAAAATGGCTTGATGCCAAACCGGTCACGTGCCGCAAACAGGCTTTGTTGCGTGGCATCCCACAAAGCAAACGCAAACATTCCTTCCAGATGCCGCGGACAGTCTGTACCCCATTCGCGGTAGGCCTTCAGGATGACTTCTGTATCTCCGTGACTGACAAAGGTATGCCCCCTGCCCTGCAGCTCCGCCCGCAATGTACGATAGTTATAGATCGCACCGTTGAATACCAGGCACAGCGCACCGTCCGTCATCGGCTGGTGCGATTGTGCACTCAGGTCAATAATCGCCAGACGTCGATGGCCCAGTGCGACCTGGTGCTGACACCAGGTACCCTGGTCATCCGGCCCGCGTCGTGCCAGATGCGCCAGCATCCTGTGTATCGTTGCAACTGAGGCGCTCTGCCCATCGCGACGTAATTCACCGCTGATTCCGCACATAGTATCTGTATTCCCTGATATGGTGGTCCTCAGTACCAGCGTTATCCGGATCTGGCTCTCTGAGGTACGCCATAAACCCATCCGTGGGGGCTCGGCTGCGGCCATCCGGGCGGCAGAAGCCCTCAGAGAGCCAGATCCGAATAACGCCTTTCAGTACAGTGGCACAACCATCCTGGTCGCTACTATCAGGTGGATTCTGCGACTGCAGCTTCGCTGCGCGCAGAATGACAACATACCAGATCGCAAACAGATTCTGAGGTACTGGTGGTGCCTACTTGAAACAGGTGGTTGTAACACCGTACCTGAAGGGGCATGATCCGGGGTTGTTCTCCGAGGGCGTCTGCGGCCCGGACGGCCGCAGCCGAGCCCCCACGGATGGGTTTATGGCGTACCTCGGAGAACAACCCCGGATCATGCTTAAGTTTCGTGGCTTTGGCATACCAGCCCAGATCAGTCTGAATCTCGCCGGTTCCCTCCAGGTGCCTGACCTTGTTCGGTACGACCGGAAGGATCAGCGAAGCGGTCATTCAGTTCCTGCACAAAACGATCCGTCTGTTCTAACACTGTGCTGACCTGACGCTGATGTTTTTTGCGCCAGCCGACCGGCTGCTGACGCCAGAGGTTGCGCCAGACACGTGTGTTGGTGCGGAAGGCATGCACCAGATTCAGTTGATGATGTGCACCCAGCCGCCGCGCATAACGCAGCAGACTGGTGGCTGCCAGCTGACGCAGATACAGGTGCAGACTGAAGGCACCAGCCACCAGTCCCAGACCGGTGCATAAGCTGCTGAGCGGCGTGGCTGTAAGCCACTGCCACCAGGCAGCCTGATAGCTCAGGCCCTGCCAGTCGGACCAGCTGAAAAAGATAAAGCCAGACAGCAGGACGCTGAATACCACACCATCCGCGATCAGGGTACGTTTGCGCCAGCGTTGCAGTAGGTTCTGCAGAGCAGGTACGGCCTTCTCGCTGAAGCTGCGGGCTGTCTGTTCCAATGCACCGATAATCCGGTAGGCCCGTTCCACTTCGACCTGTTGCATACGTTCCTGTATCGCACCGAGATCCTGATCACGTCGTTTTTCAAATCGTGCGCGCAATACATCGTCTTCGATAGGGTTCGCTGCAGCTGCGTTATAGATAGTGTAAAAACGTCCTGCAGTCAGACCACATTCGCCCAGTGCACGTTGCCAGGCTGCCACCACTTCTTCCGGGTTGTCTTCACGCGCAGTCGTGTCAATCTGGTTCAGGATATATAAAAACTTTTCGGAATCGTTACGCTGAATGGTATTCCGCACCAGGTGTGTCAGTGTATCGCGCATCGCACCCGGTTCCGGATGACGGGCATCAAAGAAGACCAGCACCAGATCAGACAGATTGATAATGTGTTCTGTGATCTTCAGGGTCGAGGTACGCTGCGCATCAGCATCAAAGCCAGGTGAATCAATCAGGATCTTGCCACGCAATACTTCAGCAGGACAGGTCTTCAGCTGCAGGTAGGCATCTATCCGCGCACCTTCTCCCCGGGCAATCGGCTCAATTCTGTCGCTGACCTTATAAAACGGAAAGCGAGGATCTGAATCCAGCGCCAGCCCGGGTAGGGTGCGGGTTTCCGGCGCACTGCTGTAACAGATCACGGTATATTTATCGTCCACCGCCTGGTTGCCGCTGCGTTGCAGCGGCAGACCAGCATACTGGTTGATAAAACTGGATTTACCGGCTGAGAAGGTACCCAGCACGGCAATCAACGGCCACCAGGGAATCTGCGTGGCATATGACTCACCCGGTTCCAGCAGCCCCATACGATAGGCAACCTGATCCAGCTGGCGAAAACGTTGTACAACCTGCAGCAGAACCGGATTTTCGGCCTGTAGGTGCGTTTCCAGTTGTTCAAGACGGTGTTGCATAGCAGGTGTTGTATGTGGCATAAAATTCAGCTTCCGGTAATCAGGGTTGTTTACAGGGTTGCGATTCAGACTGATGTAGTGGGTAAGCTGATCAGGATGACCAGCGCAGCTGACGACAGGTGCCACCTGTAACTGGCTCCATGCACAGGCAGATACCGGCCATTGCAATCAATTGATCATCCAGATACAGCAAGGGTACATAGGGCCGTTGCCAGGGGGGTATGCCATAGTCCTGGCACAGCTTTTTGAAACTGCGGTGTCCCTGTCGGCCAGCAGGCCGGCAACGGATACCTGGTCGCCGCCAGCGCACCGATACCCGTCCCTGCTGCCAGTATCGTTCCGGTATCCCCTGCTCTGCCGGAATACGGCGCAGTATGCCACATCCGGCGGGTAACGTGAGTGCCTGCTCCTGTACCGGCCAGACCAGCGGCCGGTCCGGCGGTGGCGGTAAGGGCCGATGCAATAACCACAATAGATCCCGATAACGTCGTAACTCACTCTGCTGCCAGGCAACCTGCGGCTGTGCCTCTGGCGCAGCGTTCAGCATCTGGTCTGTGATTTGCGATAATTGCGCCTGATCCGGCACCGGATGACCTGCCTGGCAGATCCAGGCACGTAACACCTGCTGACAACGCACCGCCGACAGATGACGCAATGCCGACACCTGTAACTGTCCAGCCGGATCGCAACTGTCTGCCAGATCCTGCCGGGCCTGCGCCTGCACCAGTGGCAGAATTGCCGCGACATGGCCGGCACTGCGCGCCAGCGTCCGGTGCGCGGCAGGCCAGCGTGCCTGCAATAATGGCATCACCTGCTGGCGGATATAATTCCGGTCAAAATCAGTATCCTGATTGGTCGGATCTTCAATCCAGGTCAGTGCATGCTGCTGCGCATATTGCTGCAATGCATGACGCGACCAGCGCAGACAGGGACGAGCGTGCCAGCCGGATGGTGTCGTGCGACAGACCGGCATCGCAGCCAGACCCGCGATACCGGCACCACGTAACAACTGCAGCAACACGGTCTCAGCCTGATCATCCGCATGGTGCGCCGTCAGCAGCATGGTGCCCGGCAACGCATGTCGCTGACAGGCAGCATAGCGTGCTGCGCGCGCAACCGCCTCCAGGCTGGCACCTGCAGGTCGCTGCAACTGCACTGCAACAATCTGTAACGGAATGTCCAGTGTCTGGCAGACTGCCTGACAATGGGCTGCCCAGTGCCCTGCCTCAGGATGCAGGCCATGTTGCACATGGATCGCCTGCAGCGGAATCGTATACTGACCCCGGCACGCTGCAAGTGCATGCAGCAGGACATGTGAATCCAGCCCACCGCTGTACGCAACCAGATAATGTGTCGGCTGTGGCAGCGCGCGCAATTGCAGCAGCAATTGCGCGGAACCGAAAGAGGCTGGTTTACGCGCTGAAGGCACCATACGCCAGCAAACGTTTCTGCCGGTTTTGCATCAACAGATCTATCGGCTCTGTCACCAGCGGCTCCAGCGCATCCACCACGGCAGTCTTCAGATTATCTGCCATAGCCGCATAATCACGGTGTGCGCCACCGGTCGGCTCCGGAATAATCCCGTCAATCAGGCCCTGCTGCTGCAGATCCGGCGCCGTAATGGCCATCGCCTCAGCAGCCAGATCGGCCCTGGCCGCATCCTTCCATAAGATAGACGCGCAACCTTCCGGTGAAATCACCGAATAGGTGCCATATTGCAGCATCAATACCCGATCTGCCACGCCGATGGCCAGTGCACCACCGGAACCGCCTTCACCAATCACGACCGCGACAATCGGTGTCCGCAAACCGGCCATCACAAACAGATTGCGTGCAATCGCCTCGCTCTGACCCCGTTCTTCAGCACCGACACCAGGATACGCACCAGGCGTATCAATAAAGGTCACCACCGGCAGCCGGAAGCGTTCGGCCATCTGCAGCAGGCGCAGTGCCTTACGATATCCCTCCGGGCGCGGCATACCGAAATTACGCCGGATCTTCTGTTGCGTATTGCGTCCCTTCTGGTGCCCGATCAGCATCAGGGGCTTCCCGGCCAGACGCCCGATACCGGCCACAATAGACGGGTCATCGGCAAAACTGCGATCGCCGTGTAACTCCTGAAAATCATCGACAATCTGTTCGATATAATCTAACGTATAAGGACGTAACGGATGACGGGCTAATTGTGCGGTCTGCCAGGGTGTCAGACGACTGAAGATCGAAGTCGTCAGGGCCTGGCTCTTCGCCTCTAAGCGCGCAATCTCATCCTGAATGTCAATCGGGCTGTCATTGCCCATCATGCGCAATTCTTCAATCTTTGCCTGCATTTCGGCAATCGGTTGTTCAAACTCAAGAAAATCAAGGTTCATAACATTCAGATGATAATACTGGCGAAGATAGCAACAGCACTTCTGTCACCCTTAGGCAACAGCCTGCTACTCGGACTGATCGGGTTAATACTGGGGCTGACCGGTCGGCAACGTCTGGCCTGGTTATCCGGTGCCCTGGCCATCGCCTGGCTGTGGTTCTGGTCTGTGCCTGCGGTCAGCCTCTGGCTCGCAGGCCAGCTCAACGCACCCTTTCCACCACAAGCCCCGCACCAGCTACCTCGCGCAGAGGCGATGGTTATTCTGGGCGGTGGCATCGGCCCGCCGGACAGCAATCATCTGCACCCGGATCTGAGAAAAGCAGCAGACCGGATCTGGTATGGGGCAAAACTGTATCATGCTGGCAAGGCACCGCTGATTATCTTATCCGGCGGCAGCGATCCGCAATTGCATACAATATCAGAAGCTGCCGCGATGCAGCAATTATTGCTGGATCTGGGCGTTCCGGCATCCGCTATTTTACTGGAAGAACGTAGCCGCAACACACAACAAAATGCCCAGTTCAGTGCTGAATTGCTACGCCAGCGTGGTATTCAAACCCTGTTACTGGTCACGTCAGTCTCCCACATGGCACGCTCGCTGGCACACTTTCAGCGCGCCGGACTGAACCCGATACCGGCCGCCACCGACTATACACTACCCTGGAAAGCAGGCTGGCGGCGCTGGATACCCGACACAGATGACCTGGATGATAATGCCAGGATGCTCAAAGAGCTGATTGGTCAATGGGTTGGCCCCGCTATCCAGTGGCGTACACCAGCTGAATGATAACCTGATATTACTGATGCCTATGTCTCAGATCACTTTACTGAATAGTACACACCCCGAATTTGATCAACAACTGGATCAGTTACTGGCCTGGGAAACCGTGGCGGACACCGAACTGCAAACCACTGTCGATACGATCATCCGGACAGTGCGGACACAGGGCGATACCGCCCTGCTGGACTATACCACTCGCTTCGATGGCTGGACACCGGCAACACCGCAAGCACTGATCCTGCCCGATACACGCCTGCGCCAGGCCTGGGAGACCATCAGCACAGCACAACGTACCGCACTGCAACAGGCTGCTACCCGAATCCAGGCGTATGCCGAACGCCAGAAACTGACCAGCTGGCAGGAAACCGAACCGGATGGCACCCTGCTCGGGCAACAGATTACCCCGCTGGATCGGGTCGGACTGTATGTGCCAGGTGGCAAGGCAGCCTATCCGTCTTCGGTACTGATGAATGCCCTGCCAGCCAGGGTGGCAGGCGTCCCGGAACTGATCATGGTGGTGCCGACACCACAGGGTGAGACCAATCCGCTGGTACTGGCTGCCGCCCATCTGTGCGGCGTCACCCAGGCCTTTGCGATCGGCGGTGCTCAGGCCGTCGCAGCACTCGCGTACGGTACCGGGACAGTACCTGCAGTAGATAAGATCGTCGGACCAGGTAACAGCTATGTCGCAGCCGCGAAGCGGGCCGTGTTCGGCCAGGTCGGCATAGATATGATCGCCGGGCCTTCCGAGATTCTGGTGATCTGCGATGGCCGGACCAACCCGGACTGGATTGCGATGGATCTGTTTTCACAGGCCGAACATGATGAAGCCGCCCAGGCAATTCTGGTCTGTCCGGATGCCGACTTTATTCAGCGGGTACAGGCCAGCATCACACGGTTGTTACCAACCCTGCAACGCCAGGTGATCGTCACGACGGCACTGCGCCGCCGGGGTGCACTGATTCAATGTCGCGATCTGGCCGAAGCCGCGACCATAGCAAACCGCATTGCACCGGAACATCTGGAACTATCGGTCGCAGACCCGACAGACTATGTAAAACAGATCCGCCATGCCGGTGCCATCTTTATGGGTCGCTATACCAGCGAACCGCTCGGCGATTATTGTGCCGGGCCGAACCATGTCCTGCCGACCTCCGGCACTGCCCGCTTCAGCTCACCACTCGGCGTGTATGACTTCCAGAAACGCACCAGCCTGATCATGGCCTCACCTGCCGGGGCACAACAACTAGGCCGAACCGCCTCTGTGCTGGCACGTGGCGAAGGACTGGAGGCCCATGCCCGGGCCGCCGAATATCGCCTGGAGACCTGAAGATGACCGCAACCGACTGGATCAGGCCTGAAATACAGACATTAAAAGCATATGCCGTGCCGGATGCGACCGGCCTGATCAAGCTGGATGCGATGGAAAACCCGTCTCCCTGGCCAGACACATTAAAGACCGCCTGGGCAGACCAGCTACAACAGGTTGCGCTGAATCGCTATCCTGATCCGCACGCCGCTGAGGTAGAGACTGCAGTAAGGTGTGCATTCGGCATTCCGGCAGACAGTGCCATCCTGTTCGGCAACGGATCGGACGAAATCATTCAGATGATCGCACTGACACTGAGCGGCTCGGGACGCTGCCTGTTAACCGTTGAGCCTGGCTTTGTCATGTACCGCATGATCGCACTCAGTTGCGGCCTGGACTATGTCGGGGTGCCGCTGCGACCCGCTGACTTTGCACTGGATCGCACCGCCCTGCTGGCAGCGATCGCACAACACCAGCCCGCCGTGATCTTTCTGGCCTGCCCGAACAATCCGACCGGCAACCTGTTCGCCGCAGACGATATCGCCGCAGTATTACAAGCCGCACCCGGGCTGGTAGTGATTGACGAGGCCTATGCCCCCTTCACCACAACCAGCTATCTGCCACAACTGAGCCGGTATCCGAATCTGGTCGTGATGCGTACCGTCTCCAAGATGGGGCTGGCCGGCCTGCGCCTGGGCTTCCTGGCCGGACCAGCTGACTGGCTGGACCCTATCAACAAGGTACGCCTGCCATACAATATCAACAGCCTGACCCAGGCCAGTGCGGTATTTGCACTCCGGCATCACGCCGTATTCAGTGCTCAGGCAGCACAGATCTGTACCGAACGCACCCGTCTGTCTGCTGCACTGGCTACCCTGCCGGGCGTCACTGTGTATCCGTCAGACGCCAACTTCATACTGATGCGTACCCCGCCACAACAGGCCGGAAATTGGTTTCAACACCTGCAACAGAACGGAATCCTGATCAAACGGCTGCATGGCACCCATCCGGCACTACACGACTGCCTGCGCATCACCATCGGCACACCAGAAGAGAATGATGCCGTCCGGCAAGCCCTGCAAACCCTGCAAACCCTGCCCTGATGGCCGGCAACATACCGCAACCCTTCATAGATGACCTGTTACAACGTATTGATATTGTCGAACTGATTCAGGGTCGGGTGCCGCTGAAAAAGGCCGGACAAGAATACCAGGCCTGTTGTCCGTTCCATACCGAAAAGACACCCTCTTTCACCGTCAGCCCGAAAAAACAGTTTTATCATTGTTTCGGATGCGGTGCCCACGGCAGCGCGATCGGCTTTCTGATGGCGTATGACCGGCTCAGCTTTCCTGAAGCGATAGAAGAACTGGCCGCACAGCAAGGCCTGACCATCCCGCGTGATGCACAATTTGAGGCCGGGCCGGATCGCCAGCCATTGTACGATCTGCTGGCCCGGGTCGCAGCACACTATGCGCAACAACTACGAGCACACCCGGCAGCACCAGGTGCCATCGACTACCTGAAACAACGCGGCCTGACCGGTGCTATCGCAGCACGCTACCAGCTTGGCTTTGCCCCGCCGGGCGGGGATCACCTGATCCGGAAATTCGGGTCAGAGCATAAAAACCTATTGCACGAAGCCGGACTGATCAACCAGACCGACGGCAGAACATACGACCGGTTGCGGAACCGGATCGTATTTCCGATCCGGGACGGACGCGGGCGGGTGATCGGTTTCGGGGGGCGCCTGATTGGAGAAGGCAAACCCAAATACCTGAACTCGCCCGAAACACCGGTGTTCCACAAGGGCCAGCAGGTCTATGGCCTGTACGAAGTACGACAGACCCATCGCCAGCCGGATCACCTGGTAGTGGTCGAAGGCTACCTGGATGTGATCGCCCTGGCACAACATGGTATTGAACATGCTGTAGCTACACTGGGAACAGCAACCACCAGCCAGCATCTGCACAAACTGTATCGCACCAGTTCCAGGATCACCTTTTGTTTTGATGGCGACCGGGCCGGACGGGAGGCCGCCTGGAAGGCATTGCAGACCAGCCTGCCCCTGATGCAGCCCGGGCGACAGGCGCGTTTTCTGTTCCTGCCGGATGGCGAAGACCCGGACAGCCTGGTACGTACACAGGGAGCGGCTGGCTGGGAAGCACAACTGGCGCAGGCTCAACCCTTATCAACCTGCCTGTTCAGTCATCTGGAAGCCGATCTGGACATGAGCAGCCTGGATGACCGGGCCCGGCTGGCCGAGCGCGCCAGGCCACTGCTCAGTCAGATACCCGCCGGCACCTACCGTACCATGCTGCAACAGGCACTGGAACAACGGGTCGGCGTGAAGACACAACTCCCTGCTGCCCCACCCGCACAGACACAAAGACCCGCACGACGCAGACGTCGCGTCAGCACACACACGATGCCACCGATGCGCAGGGCAGTTGCCCTGATACTGCAATATCCGCAGGCAGCACAACACCCCCTGCCAGACGGCTGGGAACAGCTGCGGACAGCCGGGGTTGATACCTTACAACAACTGGTCGCACAAGCACGGCATAATCCGGACATCACCAGTGCCCAGCTGGTTGAGCAAACAGAAGACCCGGCACTTCGCGATTATCTGGCCCGGCTGGCCGTGGCAGAGCTGGCCGTCGAAGACGATGCCGCAGCGCAACTTCAGGGCATTCTGCAACAGCTTCTGGCAACCGAACGTCGCCAGGCACACGCCGGATTATTACAGATTCCACCCGGCCAGATGACTGCAGACCAGAAGGCAGCCCTGCGCACCTTATACGGACAATAGGGCCACCACCCACGCTGTGGCGGCTCAGCACAGCCACCTGCGAAGAACTTTTACACCATTGTATGCAATGGTGTCGGCCTCAGTATCAGCATGCCCCTTCAGGTACGATGTTACAACCACCTGCATCACACTTTTCAAGTGGGCACCGCCAGTCCTTCAGCACCTGCTTTACGGTCTGGCTGGCATGGCTGTCATTCTGCGCGCAGCGAAGCTGCCGTCGCAGAATCCACCTGACCTGCTACTCCTCATCCCGTCTGACCCAGGAGCTATGAGGTTCCACGACTTCGCACAGAATGGCGTGGTATCACCCTGAAAGCAGCCACGAAGGTGGCTGTACCACTTCACTGGAAAGGTGTTCTCCGGTCATGGCTCTCTGAAGGCGTCTGCGGCCCGGATGGCCGCAGCCGAGCCCCCACGGATGGGTTTATGGCGTACCTCAGAGAGCCATGACCGGAGAATGCTAAGTTGACGCTATTGCCCTTGCGTGAGGTGGCCTGACCACCTCTGTGACTTTTAATAATCACCGTGAGAAATATTTATGCCTGAAATCAGTCGTTTTCTTGGCATTGTGATTTTAATGTATTTTAACGAACACAACCCGCCGCATTTTCATATACGCTACAACGAATACCGGGCAACTATGGACATCAAAAACCTGAATATTATTGCCGGATCGTTACCGGCAACAGCAGAACGTCAGGTCAGAAAATGGGCAGCAATGCATCAGGAAGAAATGTTAAACATGTGGAACACAAAAGAATTTCACAAAATAAAACCCCTGGTTTAGTCTGGAGTACAACATGGAATGTATATATCTGATTGACGCACAATACAAAAAGGATTACAGAATTTTATTAAAATTTAACACGGGTGAATCAGGTGAAGTGGATCTGGAAAAAATAATTTCTGAGCATAAAATTGCAGAGCCTTTACAGGATAAAAAGATTTTTTCTGATTTTTACCTGGACACCTGGCCTACCCTGGCCTGGAAATGCGGCTTTGATATTGCGCCGGAATACTTATATTCTCTGGCAATCAGCAAGCCTGATGTTTCTGCCATCTCCTGAATGGCACAGAATGGGTTAAATCTCAACGCTGGCTTACAGAAGGGGTGCGATTCAAACTGATGTGGTGATTTGCTACCACAGGTTTCTGGCAAGCGTTATTCTGATCTGCTCTCCGAGGTACGCCATAAACCCATCCGTGGGGGCTCGGCTGCGACCGTCCGGGCCGCAGACGCCCTCGGAGAGCAGATCAGAATAACGCCCCGTTTGAGTGCAGTG
>CAWUJM010000029.1:0-22154 GCA_963922685.1 uncultured Gammaproteobacteria bacterium
GATATCGAAAGCGATGCTGGATACCCTGCTCATCGGTATGACACCAGGTTTGTGTAGCGTCACTGGTCCCCATCGAGTGACACAAGGCCACATGATCGCCCGGTTTAGCACCCGGAATAAAGCGATAATTCAATGATTTGAGTTGCTTAATATGGGGCCTTTTGGCTGCCAGTTTATCTTCAACGACGATGAATGAGTTTGAGGTTCGGGTGTTCACGGGGCAGGCTCGTTAGCAAGTGCTTCACTGCATTGCGTTCGCAGTCATTCGTCTGTTTTCATAGGTTGAAACCCCCGCCTTCCAGGCGGGCAGCTTTCAGCTAGTAGTTGTATTAACGTCATATGGAATATCGCACAGGTTCTCATACGAAATATAAACTGGAATACCATTTTGTTTGGGTGACGGAATATCGTTATCCAGTCCTGAAAGGGGAATTAGCCCTTCGGTTAAGGGAGTTAATTCGGCAGATTTGCTATCAATTTGAGATAGAAATTATACACGGTGTGGTGGGCAAAGATCATGTACACATCCTGATGTTAGCTCCACTAACACTGAGTCCTGCGGAGATTATGAGAAGAATTAAAGTTAGAACATCAGCAAAGATGTTCCTAATTACCACTCTTCTTAAGCCTATGTTATAATACCTATATTATGCATTCTTGATTAAAAGAGGTAAATTTATGCTGCGCAACAAAATACAGTTCTAAAAAGGAATGAGTTTAAACGAATTTAACCAAACATATGGCACTGAAGATAAATGCTTTGATGATTTATATGAATGGCGGTGGCCAAAAAGGCTTTAAATGTCCCAGTTGCGGCCATGATAAAAGTTGTCAATTATCCAATCGTAAAATGCAACAGTGTCATCGTTGTTGTTGTCAAACTTCGGTGACTGCAGGGACTATTTTTGAATCGACGAAGCTGGCATTAACAATTTGGTTTCAAGCCATTTATCTGATTACTCAAGATAAAAAGGGCACCTCAGCTATGAAACTGCACCGTCATTTAGGTATCTCCTACAATGCTGCCTGGCGTATGAAGCATAAACTCATGCAAGTCATTATGGAGCGTGACGACTAAAAAGCCTTGTCAGGCTCTGTTGAACTGGATGATGCTTATCTTGGAGACGAACGCTCTGGTGGAAAGCGAGGCCGTGGTGCCGAGGGTAAAACACCTTTCGTTGCGGCAGTAGAAACCAACGATGAGGGCCATCCACCTTGTTTTAATGCAGTCACTGAAGTGGGTTACTTACACGAAAAAATCGTTTGTGGTAGTGGTAAATCTTCTGTTAAAGAACCTAAGTTTTGCTGGCTCAATACAATTCCTGGCAATCTGAAAAGTGCTTTTCGTAGCACTTATCACGCTGTACGGCATAAATATGCTCGGCGTTATCTGTCAGACTTCCGGTATCGCTTCAATAGACGCTTTGATTTACGGGGGATGATACCTCGGCTCATCTATGTTGCCCTCAGAACACCACCAATGCCGGGGCGACTTCTGAAGGTAGGCTTAGCATGAGTGGTAATTAGGAAACCATTAAAGCGGTTGAGATTCCGGAAAGTTTCAAAAAAAGTTCAGCAGAATCAGCGCAAAAGGATACAGACGCTCGTTGGTCAGTTAAGAATAAAACAACTCATTTTGGTTACAAAAATCATGTAAAATCTGGTCAAATGAGCAAGTTAATTACAGGATACCGTGTCACAGCGGCTAGTGTTCATGATTCTGTTGAGATAAACGATTTACTGGATGAAACGGATAAGGTTATTTACGCTGATAGTGCTTATCGTTCTCAGGATATTGAAGAGACGCTGAAAGCACGAGGTAGCCTTTCTGAGATTCATGAAAAATCTTACAGAAACAGTCCGCTGACCGAAGAGCAGAAAGCTAATAATAAAGCTAAGTCAAAAACTCGAGACAGAGTAGAGCATTTGTTTGGCTTTATGAAAAATTCTATGCACCGTACTATGTATATGACTCAAATTGGTATTGAGCGTATTCAGTCTTGTATTGGCTTGGCAAACTTAATCTATAACTTGTGCCGATATGAGCAATTAGTCAGATTGAAAATGGTTTGAAAAGCAGGTTTGGTCAGGAAATTTAATATAAAATGTGAAACATAACCCTGAAGAATATATTGTCAGCAGGATATTTTTACAAGCATATCCGTTTCATAGCCCTTCAGGAGAGTTTTTAGAGGTACCCTGAATATAGTCATACAAACATCCCTGCATCCAAACTTCCGGGTAACACAAAAACACTTCTTTATACCATATTTTGGAAAATTACTGCATCAAGTTATTTTTTCAGACAACTCATTAAGTTACAACCCTGATCATGTTTTTTAAGTCAGCTTTATAACGCTGACACTGAGATCGCCACGTCAGTTCGACTCACACCCCGGAAAGACCGTGACATTAACTGCAGATCGTCTATACGCCACACCGCACGATCCACTCTCCCGTTTTGTGTTTGATGAACAGGTTGCCGCTGTTTTTTCCGATATGATCCGGCGTTCCGTACCCGGCTATGCAGACATTCTGCATATGCTGAGCCTGATCACCCGGCGTTATGCTCAGCCAGATAGCCAGCTGTATGATCTTGGCTGCTCACTCGGTGCCGCCAGCCTGGCGATGGCGCAGGGCTTAGTCCAGCCGGGCTGCCGGATCCTGGCAATTGATCAGTCATCTGCCATGATCGCCCGTGCCAAGGCCTGTCTGACTGATCCCGATCTGCCGATCGTGTTACAGCAGGCCGATATCAGTACGCAACAGATCGACAATGCATCCGTCGTGGTGCTGAATTTCACCTTGCAGTTCATCCCGCCTGAACAACGCCTGGCACTACTGAGCCGCATTCGCCAGGGCCTGCGGCCAGGTGGGGTGCTGGTACTGTCGGAAAAGATCGCCAGTGGCGATGCGGCTGAACAGGCTGAACTGGAGGCCCTGCACCATGCGTATAAACGCGCGAATGCATACAGCGAACTCGAGATCAGCCAGAAACGTACCGCCCTGGAACAGGTGCTGATACCGGAAACCTGTCATACGCACGTTGCCAGACTGCAGGCTGCGGGCTATCGCCGCCCTACCTTGTGGTATCAGCATTGCCAGTTCGTGTCTTGGGTGGCACACAAATGAAGCCGGATAGATATGAAGGATAAATCGACCGGGATCTCCAGTCCACATGACACCTGCTTCCGGAAACTGATGCAGCAACCGGGAGATACGTTGTCCTTTTTCCGGTATTATCTGGTACCGGAGTGGCAACAGCAGGTGGATCTGAACACGCTGACGCTGGACTCGGGCAGTACCATCACCACTGAATTTACCAAGCTGCACAGCGATATCCTGTATCGGGCCGCATTACGCGCTCCCGCAGCACAGGGTCAGACAGGTATCTGTACTGGATTTGTCGCAATGTTTCAGCTTAGATGCCCATGCACAGCATACCTTACAGGGCACACCGCAACTGATAGATGTGCAGCAACAACCTGAACAGAACTGCTGAGTTACGATTTGGTCGAGGCGATCCGGGTTATGCGGCATTGCCGCACTGCTATGGGCAACTCAACAGCACCTGACTAACATCTGTTTCTGACTGGCTTCACGTCACCCGCTGTATCCAGCGGTGAAGGCTCCTTTTGCCTGAAATTTGCGAAAATACCTTATTTGGACACCCGCTTGCTTTCAACCCCCGATTTTATGCCTGAATCAGGCATTATCAGGAGCGCATTGACGATGCTATGGCCCTGATGGCTGGATTGACACCCGACAGGGACTATATCCAGAGTGAAACCACGGATTCAGGTGATTGATATGTACCCGGTTAAACAATGAAATAACCAGTTTGCTTCTTCCAACGTTTGTTATTTGATTCGGTTCTGATAACAGGGTATCAGAATCAGAAAGTAAAGATACAAAATACAGGTTAATTTGTACCCAACACCACAGATGATCGGCATCAAAAGCACACTGACTACGCTATTTTGTCCTTCCACCTGGTGTTTTGCCAGGGGATACGCACCCGAGGGGTGCGACAGACATACCCGATACCAACCGCAAACAGACAATCATCATGATTCCTGAACTTGGTCAATTCCTGATCAGCCTCGCCTGTACGCTGGCACTGTTAATGGGTACGCTACCCCTGATTGGTGCACAACGTGATATCCCCCTGTGGCTTGCCCTCGCCCGCCCTCTCAGTCATCTGCATACCCTCGCCCTGCTCGGTGCGTTCGGTCTGCTGACCACCAGCTTTATCACCCATGATTTTTCGGTCGCGTATGTCGCCCACAACGCGAACACGCAGCTGCCCACGCCCTATCTGATCTCAGCAGTCTGGGGTGCACACGAAGGCTCCCTGCTACTCTGGGCATTGATCCTGGCACTGTGGACCAGTGCAGTCAGCCACTTCAGTCGTCAGATTCCAACACCGCTGCTGGCCCGTATCCTGAGCGTGCTGGGCCTGATCAGCGTCGGCTTTCTGGCGTTTATGCTGTTTACCTCCAGCCCGTTTACCCGCTTAGTGCCGGCGGCGATTGAGGGACGCGATCTTAACCCCTTGTTACAGGACCCGGGGCTGATTATTCATCCACCGATGCTGTATCTGGGCTATGTCGGCTTTGCGATCCCGTTCGCATTTGCAGTCGCTGCGATGCTCAGCGGACAATTTGACACCGCCTGGGCCCGCTGGATGCGGCCCTGGGTACATCTGGCCTGGGTCTGTCTGACCCTCGGCATTACACTGGGCAGCTGGTGGGCCTATTATGAACTGGGCTGGGGCGGCTGGTGGTTCTGGGACCCGGTTGAAAATGCATCTTTTATGCCCTGGCTGGTCGGCACTGCCCTGATGCATTCACTCGCGGTAACCGATAAACGGAATGCCTGCAAGGCCTGGACCCTGTTGCTCGCGATCTGTGCCTTTTCACTCAGTCTGCTTGGTACCTTTCTGGTGCGCTCCGGCATACTGACCTCAGTGCATGCATTTGCTTCAGATCCGGAACGTGGCGTCTTTATTCTCGCGTTTCTGGTCGCAGTGGTCGGGGGTTCATTGTTATTGTATGCACTGCGTGCTCATACCATCCGCAGCCAGGTGTTGTTTCATCCAGTCTCACGTGAGACCGGGTTACTGCTGAATAATGTGCTGTTGCTGGTCGCTGCTGCAATGATTCTGCTCGGCACCCTGTATCCACTGCTGAGTGATGCACTGCAACTCGGCAAGATTTCAGTCGGTCGGCCTTACTTTGACCGGATGTTCAGCCTGCTGATGCTGCCACTGATCCTGTTGCTCGGTATCGGCCCGCACCTGCGCTGGAGTCAGGACACACCCGCACGCATCAGTACGGTAACGCGCCTGCCACTATGGCTCGCGCTATCAGTTGCAACGGTCTGGGCCTGGCTGTTCACGCCAGCCTGGGCCTGGACGGCATTGATCGGCCTGACGCTGGCCTGCTGGGTGGGTGCTTCCACACTCGGAGGTCTGTACCAGCGCCTGCGCAGCACGACTGACTGGCGTCAGCTGCCACGCGGTTACTGGGGCATGAATCTGGGACATCTGGGCATTGTGGTGTTTATCATCGGCGTTACGCTCACCACCGTTTATTCAACCGAAAAAGACCTGCGTCTGGCACCTGGCGACACCTATACATTAGATGGTTATGCGTTTACCTTTGAGGGTGTGGTACAACATGCCGGACCTAATTATCAGGCAGATCGCGGCCAGATCAGGGTACAGACACCGGATGGCGATACCATGCAGCTGTTACCTGAAAAGCGGGTCTACACGGTGCAGAAGATGCCGATGACTGAAGCTGCGATTGACCCGGGGTTGACACGCGACCTGTTCGTCGCACTCGGTGAACCGCTGGCAGATGGTGCCTGGGGAGTGCGGCTGTATCATAAGCCATTTATCCGCTGGATCTGGTGGGGAGCGGTACTGATGGCATTCGGCGGACTGCTTGCCGCAACCGACACCCGCTACCGCAGATCCGGTCTCACTAACTGATTCTATATGACAGACACCACTTCGGAACACATTGCCCGTCGCCGTACCTTTGCGATCATATCGCATCCGGACGCCGGTAAAACCACCCTGACCGAAAAACTGCTGCTGTTCGGCGGTGCAATTCAGCTGGCCGGTACAGTTAAGGGACGTAAGGCGGCACGCCATGCGACGTCAGACTGGATGGAACTGGAAAAGCAGCGCGGCATCTCAGTCACTTCGTCCGTGATGCAGTTTACTTATCAGGATCGGGTGATGAACCTGCTGGACACTCCCGGTCATGCAGACTTTTCCGAAGATACCTACCGTACCCTGACTGCGGTTGATTCTGCCCTGATGGTGATTGATGTTGCGAAGGGTGTCGAAGAACGCACCATCCGACTGATGGAAGTCTGTCGATTGCGCGATACACCGATCCTGACGTTCATCAATAAGCTGGATCGTGAAGGTCGTGATCCGATTGATCTGCTGGATGAAGTCGAATCAGTACTCAATATCCGGTGCGCACCGATCACCTGGCCGATCGGTATGGGCAAACGACTGAAAGGTGTACTGGATCTGCGGGATGAAACTGTGCACCTGTACGATCCGGAACAGGGCGGCAGAAAACAGGGGAGTGAAAAAATACAGGGGCTGGACAATCCACGCCTGGATACCCTGCTGGGCGATCTGGCGGATGAATTACGCGACGAGGTCGAACTGGTACGCGGTGCCAGCCATGCATTTGATCCGGCAGCCTACCGCCAGGGCACACTGACCCCGGTCTTTTTCGGCTCGGCGATCAACAACTTCGGCGTGGCAGAATTACTGGATGCGTTTGCCGACTATGCCCCGCCGCCGCAACCACGCGCAGCAACGCAGCGCACCGTTGCACCCGGAGAAGACACCTTCAGCGGCTTTGTCTTCAAGATCCAGGCGAACATGGATCCGGCACATCGGGATCGCGTCGCCTTTCTGCGGGTCAGCTCCGGTCATTACCGGAAGGGGATGAAGCTGCATCAGGTCCGCACCGGCAAGTCGGTACTGGTGAACAATGCGATTACCTTTCAGGCGGACAAACGGAATACTGCCGATACCGCCTGGCCGGGCGATATTATCGGGCTGCATAATCATGGCACCATCCGTATCGGAGATACCTTCACTCAGGGCGAAACGCTGAAATATACCGGTGTGCCTTATTTCGCGCCGGAGCTGTTCCGGCGCGTCGTGCTGAAGGATCCGTTGCGCCTGAAACAATTGCATAAAGGCATCACCCAGCTGTGCGAAGAAGGTGCCACTCAGGTATTTCGCCCATTACGCAACAACGATATCATTCTGGGTGCAGTCGGCATACTACAGTTTGACGTGGCAGCACACCGTCTGCAGGGTGAATATGGCGTGGAGGCCATCGTTGAGCCCACTGCGGTACAACTGGCACGCTGGATCCACTGCGACGATCCGATCCTGCTGAAACAGTTCCGCGTCAAGGCACATAGCCATCTGGCGGAAGATGGCGACGGTCAACTGGTGTATCTGGCCAGCAGCCGGGTCAACCTGTCTCTGACTGAAGAGCGCTGGCCGGACATCCGGTTTTCTGCGACACGTGAGTTATAAATCAGGCATATCAGCAGGCCCTGGATCGGGTTCTCCGGGGTACGCCATAAACCCATCCGTGGGGGCTCGGCTGCGGCCATCCATGGCCGCAGACGCCCCCGGAGAACCCGATCCGGGGCCTGCTCCTTCAGGTACAGTGTGATGGATACGTTACAACAATTCGCCCAGGCACTGATTCAGTGGAGTGCACTGACCCTGTTGTTTGTGATCGGCCTGCTGATCCTGCTCACCGGCATCCTCTATCTGGTGGACCGCACACAGACGACCCATACTATCCGGCGTAATTATCCGGTCGTTGGCCGGTTTCGCTACTGGTTTGAACATCTGGGCACCTTTTTCCGCCAGTATTTCTTCGCTATGGATCGGGAAGAACTGCCATTCAACCGGGCAGAACGTTCCTGGGTATACCGTGCCGCAAAAAAAACGGATACCACAATACCCTTCGGCTCAACACGCCAGCTGAATACACCGGGAGACCCGATCTTTCTGCACAGTCCGTTCCCGGTGCTGGCTGAGCAGGCCACAGCAACCGCACCCGTGACGATAGGTGCCGGCTATTGTGGACAACCTTACACCGCCCAGTCACTGATTCATATCTCCGGCATGAGCTATGGTGCCATTTCGCAGCCAGCCGTACAGGCCTTATCAAAAGGTGCCAGGTTGGCCGGCATCTGGCTGAATACCGGAGAAGGCGGGCTGTCCGCGCATCACCTGTCCGGCGGGTGTGATCTGGTCTTTCAGATCGGGACCGGCAAACATGGTGTCAGCGATGCCGCAGGTCACTTATCTGAAGGTAAATTGCGTACCCTCGCTGCGCAGCCTCTGGTCAGGATGTTCGAAATCAAGCTCAGTCAGGGTGCCAAACCGGGGAAGGGCGGCATTCTGCCCGGAGATAAGGTCACTGCTGAAATCGCCCGCATTCGCGGCGGTATGGCCGGGCAGGACTCCATCAGTCCGAATGCGCATCGGGATATCCGCTCAGTCTCTGACCTGCTGCAGATGATACAACGTATCCGGCAGATCACCGGCAAACCGGTGGGGCTCAAGACAGCGGTCGGGCAATTACACTTTTTCACTTCCCTGTTCAGTGAGATTCAGACGCGCGGACCGGATACAGCACCCGATTTCATCACGCTGGACAGTGCCGATGGCGGCACAGGTGCAGCACCACAACCCTTGCTGGATTATGTCGGTCTGCCGCTGTCAGAGAGCCTGCCACTGGTAGTCGGTCTGCTGCACGAATACGGTTTGCGCGAACGCATCCGCGTGATTGCTTCCGGCAAACTACTGGTGCCGGGGAAGGTCGCCTGGGCCATCGCTGCCGGTGCCGATTTTGTGGTGTCCGCACGTGGCTTTATGTTCGCACTGGGCTGCATCCAGGCGCTGCAGTGCAACAAAAATACCTGCCCCACCGGCATCACCACTCACAAACCGGTGCTGCAACGCGGCCTGGTGCCACAAGACAAGGCGATACGGGTTGCTAATTTTGCCCGCGAAATCAATCACAGCGTCAGTCTGATCGCACATGCGTGTGGTGTGTCACAGCCACGCGCACTCACCCGCGAACATGTGCGCATCATTCAGTACCATGGAAAATCTGTGCCATTATCTGAGCTGCATCCGTTACCCTGAACCGGAATGTGATAAAATCTGTCGGCTGAATCAATCCCCCCTTACCCCCTTAAGAACAAACCCACGACCCATGCCACAACATATCCAGCGCCCGGCCCGGGGCGATATCATCACCTGTTCCGACGACGGCAGGCTGCAGGTTCCGGATCAACCGATCATCCCCTACATTGAAGGTGACGGCATTGGTGCTGATATCACACCTGTCATGCGGCAGGTGGTGGATGCCGTGGTCAACCGGGCATATGGCGGTAAACGCCAGATTGCCTGGATGGAGGTCTACGCAGGTGAGAAATCCACTCAGGTGTATGGCCCGGGTGTGTGGCTGCCGGATGAAACCCTGCAGGCCGTGCAGGATCATGTCATCTCTATCAAGGGTCCGCTTACCACGCCGGTCGGCGGCGGTATTCGTTCACTGAATGTCAGCCTGCGCCAGCAACTGGATCTGTATGTCTGCCTGCGTCCGGTACGTTATTTTGCCGGCACGCCCAGCCCGTTGCGGCATCCGGAACACACCGACATGGTCATCTTTCGTGAAAATTCGGAAGACATCTACGCCGGGATTGAATGGGCAGCCGGCAGCCCGGAGACAGAGCAGCTCATCCATTATCTGCAGCATGAGATGGGTGTTCACAAGATCCGTTTCCCGGAGACATCCGGCATCGGTATCAAGCCGGTCTCGCAAGCAGGCACTGAACGGCTGGTGCGCAAGGCGATTCAGTATGCGATAGAACATAACCGCCCTTCAGTCACGCTGGTGCATAAGGGCAACATCATGAAATATACCGAAGGCGCGTTCAAAAACTGGGGCTATGACCTGGCAAGGCGTGAATTCGGCGCGACCGAACTGGACGGCGGACCTTGGTGCCACTTTACCAACCCTGATACCGGCAATCAGATCGTGATCAAAGATGTGATTGCGGATGCATTTCTGCAACAGATCTTATTACGTCCCGCTGACTATGATGTGATCGCAACCCTGAACCTGAACGGAGATTACATCTCGGATGCCTTGGCCGCACAGGTGGGTGGTATCGGTATGGCACCCGGTGCCAACCTGTCGGATCGGGTGGCCATGTTCGAAGCCACACACGGCACAGCCCCGAGATATGCCGGACAGGATAAGGTTAATCCGGGATCACTGATCCTGTCTGCTGAAATGATGTTGCGCCATCTGGGCTGGACAGAAGCAGCCGACCTGATCATACAGGCAGTGGAAACGACCATCAGCAACAAAACTGTCACCTATGATCTGGCACGCCTGCTGCCGGGTGCCACAGAGGTCAGTTGTTCCGGCTTCAGTCAGGCGATGATCGCCAGCCTCTGATTGAGGATCAGTTCCAGCACGACCTTACTGCCGAAATAAGCCAGCAGCAACAGTCCGAAGCCGGATAAAGTCCAGCGCATGGCGGTGCGACCACGCCAGCCGCCCTGCCAGCGCCCCCACAATAATCCGGCAAACACCGCCCACGCCAGTACCGATAAAACAGTCTTATGCACCACCTGCTGAGCAAACATATCGTGCAGATGCGTCAGGCCAGACAACAATGCCAGACTTAATAAAATAAAGCCGAGCCTGATCAGCTCGAACAACACAGTTTCCATTGTCTGCAACGGTGGCAGACTGCGCATCAGGCCATTCGGGTGGTGCTGGCGCAGACAATGATCCTGCACTGTCAGCAGAACAGCCTGAGCAGCAGCCAGAAACAATACCGCATACGCCAGCATAGAACCTATAATATGGCCGAGCAACAGCCCGCCTATGTCCGGCGAGTCGGCAGGTGATGACGCATTCAGACCGGCCAGAACACCTGCAGCAGCCAGCGGGAAGACCACAATACCCAAGCTGTCCAGTGGCTTGGACAGACAGGACAGGATAAACAGACCCGCAATCAGTCCGGTGGCCAGAGAGATCGCAGTAAACAGGTCCGGAAACCAGCCAGCCGGGGCCAGCAGCAGCACAACCAGGCTGGCTGCATGCGCCAGCACTGCTGCAGTACCCGACCACAGATCCCAGCGGACTGCTGATTGTGCCACCCGGAAAGATCGAAACAGACAGGCTGCCCGCCAGCCAGCCGCCAGCAGATACAGAATACAGGCTATGACGGCTGCAGAAATCACGTTCCTTCCCTCTGTACTCTTCTGATCATAAGGATATGGTATGAACTTAGACCGCGTCGCACCGGGCGATCAGGCCCCCGACGAAATCAACGTCATCATTGAAATCACAGCCAGCAAAGAACCGGTTAAGTATGAACTGGATAAATCAACTGGCGCAATGTGCGTGGATCGCTTTTTAGCGACAGCCATGTATTATCCGTGTAATTACGGCTATGTGCCACAAACCTTATCTCTGGACGGCGATCCGGTGGATGTGATGGTGATCGCACCGCTGCCGATCATCCACGGTGCTGTGATCCGGTGTCGCCCGCTCGGCGTACTGAAGATGGAAGATGATGGCGGTATTGATGCGAAGATCCTGGCTGTCCCGGTCAGCAAGCTGACACCGGTTTATGACCAGATGCAAAGCTATCAGGATATACCATCCGGTACACTGGATCAGCTGCGGCATTTCTTTGAACACTACAAAGACCTGGAGCCTGGCAAGTGGGCTAAGATCCAAGGCTGGGAAGGTGTTGCCGCTGCAAAAGAAGAAATTCAGGACAGCATTGCTCGTTACACCGGATAAACTGATCATCTGCCAGCAGAGGTAGCCGTCTGGCGACCTCTGCCCATTCCCCTTCTGTTTTGTCTCCCATCTACCAGCAGGCGCAATTTCTCACCAGCGCTGCCAACCTCACACAAACACCGCCCGACAACGGCTGTGAGATCGCCTTCGCCGGACGTTCTAACGCCGGTAAGTCCAGTGCGATCAATACCTTGTGCCAGCAGAAAAAACTGGCCCGCACCAGCCGTACGCCCGGACGTACCCAGCTACTCAATTTCTTTCAGATTGATGCAACACGCCGTCTGGTTGATCTGCCGGGCTATGGTTATGCCCGGGTCGCTGTATCAGTCAGGCAACAATGGCAACAAAGCCTGGCCGATTATCTGGAACAGCGTCGCTGTCTGCGCGGATTGATGCTGATCATGGATGCCCGTCATCCACTTAAGCCATATGACCAGCAGATGCTGAACTGGGCCAGCACCATGTCACTACCGGTACATATTCTATTGACGAAGGCCGACAAGCTGAGCCAGGCTGCTGCCGAATTCAGTCTGCAACAGGTACAGGACTCTCTGCTGGCGGATCAGGTGACAGCCAGTCTGCAGATATTTTCATCGCATAAACACTGGGGTATCACCGAAGCTCAGGAAAAGCTGAATCAATGGTTTGGCTTGCAGGGCACCTCTGAACAGTATTCAGTATCTACAACCAGATAGCCCTGATGATCAGGTACAAAACGTCTGTTCTGTTCAAAACAGGTCTTGATGAAAGGGGCACAATCTTTATAACAGAACATAGCACTTTTTTTGTTCAGGATATCTGCGCTATTAAAAAACAATGGCATTTCAGCTAACAGATATTTAACCGCAATTTCCAGCATATCTTTGTTGATTGTATCCACTTTATCTTTTACTACCTGCTCAGAAGTCTCCAGACATTTTTCCCGGAAGCTGATATCATCAGCATATTTTTCTTTATAAAATTTTAATGCCTGATGATAGGCCTCACTTGTGTTCAGATAATCAAAATTTAATATAATATGCTCAGCTTCTTTTTCCGATATACTGAGCTCCGCTAAAGATCTCAGACACTTATTTTTCAGATAATCTGCCTGCCTCTCCGCTTTTTTTGTAGCTTTAGGCTTATCATATCCCAGAGCCATCAACGTGTATACTGAAGGTTCATCCGGAATAAAAAGGCTGAAACTCTCGAAATTATGCGCTGCCCAGCCTGATAAAGCAGTAATTCGTTCCACAGAAAAGTAACTATTAAACGGACTGATCCCTAAAACTATATGCTTTCTTTCTGCATAAACTGATTCACAATGTATTGTAGCAGGATAAGCTTTAACAATCATTTATTTTTCCTGGCAAGATAATAATTATTAAATGCATCTTCCGGAATACTTTTTATTTCGACATTTTTAAACCCTGCCTCATCCAGCATTTCAAGTGCTTTTTGTTTTCCCCACATGGCACCCAGACCGATACCATTCAAACCCAATGAAACAGTCATACAATGCATACATGATGTTGTATATAACCATGTCCCGAATGGATGATTCACATTGTCTTTAAGCTCACTTGATGCGGCCAGATCAACCATCAGAAAAGTACCATCTTCGGCCAGTGAGTCAGCAATTGATTGCAATATTCCGGCAGGTTGTGCAATATCGTGAATTACATCGAAAGCTGTAATCAATCCATATTTACCCTGTTCATTAAAATTCATAATATCCGTCACTTCCAGAGTGACATTAGTCAGACCCAGTGACTTTGCTGTTTTTCTCGCAGTATAAATGCTATCTTCCGAAAAGTCATAGCCAGTGAAATGACTTTCAGGGAATTTCTCTGCCATAAGATTCAGGATATGGCCATTACCACAACCCAGATCAAGGACTTCAATACCACAATGCATTTTTTCAACCACATCCGGCATAAGCGGTAAGATCCCCTGGTTGATCGTCGCATTAAATCGTTCAGCATTAATATCAGCCCATAGTGCCATAAAATCTGAATAAGCTGAATAAGAAACACCACCTCCCTGATGAAAACTTCTGATAACGTCTTTCTGCACTGATGACAGATAAGGAATAACCATTGCCAGTCTCGCCATATTATTCTGTCCTGCTGAATGAGTCAGGACAGAAGCATGTTCAGATGGGAGGCTATAGGTATTTTTATCCGCATCATAATCAATAATTTTACCTGTCACCATTGCAGCCAGCCATTCACGAACATACCTTTCATGTAATCCTGATTCTGAGGCAATGATTTTACTGGTTGAAGGTGACATGCCGCTCATACATTCAAATAAACCGGTTTGATATCCAATACCGATCATAAGGCTCAGCATAGATTCATTGAGAATATTCAGCATATTTTCAGAAAAAGCATCTGCTTTTTTCTGGTCCAGGTGACTCATGACTGCTCCAGCGCAAAAATTGATGATTTTATCCGCTCAGAATGATTACTCGACATAACGCTTCAATCAGGCCATAAACCCCGGATGCCGGCAATCCCCTGCGCACCTGCCTGCCAGGCCTGTGGCAGGTCGTGTAATACCATACCACCGAGTGCATACACTGGAATCTGCGCCGCTGCAACCCACGTAGCAAACTTCTGCCAACCCAGTGGCACTGCCTGCGGATGACTCAGTGTGGATGACACAGGTGAGAGTACGACAAAATCAGCACCAATCGCCTGTGCCTGCTGAATATCAGCAGGTGAATGACAGGATGCCGCCAGCCAGCGCAATCCGGCAGGGCGTTCCTGACAGGATTGCAATTGTCGGCTGTTCAGATGCAGACCCTGTGCACCCAGACGCTGTGCCTGTGTGATTCCAGTATTTAACATCAGTGTCGCTTCTGCTGTCTGGCACAAGTCTGTTGCCGCAGAGACCAGATCAGCATAGTCGGACTGGTTCAGATCTGAAACCCGCAACTGGATCAGCCTGATCCCATTCAACAAGACCTGACGTAATTCCGATAACCAACGAGAAGGATTTCCGCCGGTTGGTGGCGAAATCACATAACAGTCCGGCAATTGCACCGCCTGCACAATCGCCCGGTTGGCTGTCGGCATCGTGTAGTCCGGCAGATCCGGCGGCCTTACCCAACGCAGCGGCTGGCCCTCACACCCGACCACCTCACCTTCCCAGGCAACAACCTGCCATACCTGCAATGTCAGTTGTCTATCCGGGTAATGATGCCGGATCTGAATCAGTGGGTGCTGTTGTGTCACCACAATACCCACTTCTTCCCGTAATTCGCGGTGCAGCGCGTCAACAAGCGATTCCTCCGGTTCGCATTTGCCACCCGGAAATTCCCACAAATCACCCTGATGTGCGGTTGGCGCACGTCGTGCAATCAGCACTTTGCCAGCCGCATTACGTACCACACCCAGCACGATCCGCACTGCCTGATCGGCGCACATCTGTCGTTTCAGCAGTGTCAGATATTACATATACAGGCAGATATCAGAATCCCCGGCAAACGCAAAAAAATCAGCTGCGCCAGCATAATCAATGCCTTCAATAAATTCGTCCGGATTCATGTCGAACAGATCCACCGTCATCTGACAGGCAATCAGTTGTACGCCGCTTTCCTGACAAGCGTCACGCAGTTCCTGTACACTGGCGACACCCTTTTCAGCAATCTTTTTCTGCATCATGGTTGTCATCATGCCTTCCATACCGGGTAAGGCGGTCAGCATGGTCGGAAACCATTTGTCCATTTTCATCGGCATCGGCATCGCCGGATTGCCCAGCGGGGTGACCTTCAGATCCAGCTCCCGGCGCAACAGCTGTAAGCCATAGAAGGTAAAAAAGACCTGTACCTCATAGTCTAAGGCAGCAGCAGTCGAAGCCAGAATAAACGGCGGATAGGCTCCGTCCAGAGTCCCCTTCGCCGCAATAATTGCCAGTTTTTTCTGTGCCACGTGCGTTATCCTTTTTCAATGATAAAGGTATAGGTACCCTGCTCTTCGCTGGTCTCCAACAGCGGGTTTCCGGTTTGTTTCGTGAAGGCCTCAAAGTCCCGGACAGAACCTTTGTCAGTCGTAACAAGACGCAGTTTCTGCCCTTTTTCCATGCCATTAAGTGCTTTCTTTGCCCGCAATATGGGCAGGGGACAATTCAGTCCGGAAGCATCAACTTCCTGTGCAAATTGTTCCATCAACAACCTCCGAATATAAAAAACAGGTTAATGACGAATCCTGTCTTCTTCGCCATGTATTAATTTCCGGATATTAGTGCGATGACGTATCAGTAATAACAACGTGACCGCCAGATGTAACCCGATAATCCCGGGCGAGGGCCAGATCCAGGCCACAAGCAGGGGTGCCAGGCTCATCGCAACCAATGCAGCCAGCGAGGATACCCGCATAATCTTCGCTACCAGCAACCAGATTCCGATCACACTCAGCCCGATCAGCCAGTGCAGACCGAGATCCATACCTATCGCCGTTGCAACGCCTTTACCACCCTGAAACCTGAAATAAACCGGATATAAATGACCCAGAAAGGCAGCAAGGCCTACGCAGGCGAAAACCAGTGGTGCCATATCCAGAACATGGCAGACGATCATCGGTATCAGACCCTTTGCCATATCACCAGCCAGAGTGACAGCCGCAGGCAATCTACCGCCGATACGTAACACATTGGTCGCACCCGGATTATGTGATCCCTGTGTACGCGGATCCGGCAGATGGAAACACCGACACACCAGAATTGCAGTGGAGACAGAACCCAACAGATAAGCGGCAACAATCAGCAGGAATGCAGTAAACAACAGAACGCCCTTAAGCAGGCACAACAGTGTTCAGGGTGTCCTTAAACATCAGGATTATCCGTTACGGATTAATACGTAGTTGCTGCATATCAGATGCCGAAAGACCCGTAACCTCCTGAACAAAACTCAGCTCAGAACCTTTGTCCAGCATGTTCAATGCAACCTGATACAAGCTTTCCTGGCGACCCTTCTTCAGGCCCTTCTGCAGGCCTTCCTGATGACCTTTCTGACGGAATCTTTCAGCAAATGCGCTCATATATTTTGCCTCCTGCGGATAGCGTTGCGTATATTCATAGCGTTCCTGTTCGGTCAGTGCGCTATAGATATCAATAAAATCAAGATATTTTGCCAGCTTTCTCAGGTCTGGCTCCAGTTTACGCAAACGTTGTGTGGCATGTGCATACACGGCTAGCTTATCTGCTCCGGCGTCGGCCATATTCGGCAGATTGACGCAGGCCGGGATATTATCTGTGTGCAGATATTCCTGACAGGGCAGGCGTGACAGATCGCAGATAACTGTCTCGAAATTGAGATACGTCTTCTGTTCACTACCAAGGTTCAGCTCTGTGGCATAACGCCCGCGACGCAGGAACACGACTACAGGAACCACCCGGTCAGTCTCAAACATCTCAGCCAGGTGCAGACAATAACGCGCTAAACGATGGATCGAAAAACGCTGCGGTTCAGTCTCTTCTTCCAGCACAAATAACAAGGCTTCGCGCCGCTGATCAGGCCAGTCAACCAGCAGTGGACAATCCAGCTCGTGATACCGTTCGCCGAGCTTATCCTGAAGCTGCTCCTGACGCACCGGGGTAATGGTGGCCGTTGCATCAATATGCCGGGCTTCTGACGGTGCAAAAAAGCGCAACGCCTGTAATGGATAATCAATGAACAGGTTTTTGAAGTTCTGATCGTGTGACGTCATCAGCCCGACTCATTAGCCAATGCGCTGCAGCGCAGAATGACAGGTGCTCACCGGATGATACACAGGCCCCGGGTGCTCAGATAACACCGGCCTGGCGCAACGCCTGCGCAACCGCAGGCTGTGCAGCAGCGGCCAGCGGCGTCAGAGGCAACCGGATTCCGGCAGACAGACGCCCCATCTCTGCCAGTGCCCATTTCACCGGGATCGGGTTAGATTCCACAAATAACATCTGATGCAATCCGGCTAATTCTGCATCCAGCACCTGCGCACGCCCGGCATCACCGGCCAGTGCCGCTGCACACATTGCCTGCATCTGTGCCGGTGCCACATTTGCGGTCACCGAAATATCACCATCTGCCCCTTGCAGAATCGCCTGGCAGGCAGTCGCATCATCGCCACTGTAGATGGCAAAATCATTCGCAACCCGCTCACGCAGGCTGGTGATACGCGACACATCGCCGGTCGCTTCTTTCACACCGATAATGTTGGATAATCCGGCCAGGCGCACAACGGTTTCCGGCAACAGGTCAACCGCTGTCCGGCCCGGTACATTATATAAAATCTGTGGGATGGCAACCGCTTCAGCGATTGCCCTGTAATGTTGATATAACCCTTCCTGAGTCGGTTTGTTGTAATAAGGCGTTACCAGCAGACACGCCTCTGCACCCGCCTCACGCGCATATCGGGTCAGATGAATCGCTTCCCGTGTCGCATTCGCTCCTGTCCCGGCAATCACCGGGATACGTCCGGCAACCTGCTGCACCGTAAAGTCCAGTACTGCACAATGTTCTGTTGTGTCTAAGGTGGCGGATTCTCCGGTGGTACCCACTGAGACCAGCGCCTGGGTACCCGCCTCTATATGCCATGCAATCAGATCACCCAGCACCGGATAATCTATCTCTCCGGATACGGTCATCGGCGTGACCAGAGCCACGATACTGCCCTTCACCATGCTGTTCACTCCTGATCTCGTTGATACACCAGACGACCATTGCAGATCGTATGGGTCACCTGTCCGGTAAAATCCCAGCCGTCAAACGGCGTATTCTGGCCCCGGCTGCACATCTGGTCAGCTCGCAAAGTCCAGTGTGCCTCCGGATCAAAGATACACACATCCGCTGTCTGACCCACTGCCAGCCGACCATACGGCAGGCCCAGCGCATCTGCCGGATTACAGGTGATTCGTGCCAGTGCCTCCGGCAGACTGAGTACCTGTTCCTGCACCAGACGTAGTGTCAATGCCAGCAGGGTCTCCAGGCCGGATATCCCGGGTGCAGTCGCCGGAAAAGGTGCCGTCTTCGCATCCTGATCATGCGGCTGATGATCAGAACAGATCACCGGGATCAGGCCGTCAGCCACTGCCTGCCGCAGTACATCCCGATCACGCAGTGTCCGCAACGGCGGCAGAACGTGGCAACGTACATCAAAGTCGGCCAGATCCCAGTCGGTCAGGTGCAGCTGATGTATCGCCACATCGGCACTGACTGACTGCCGGCGGTGTTGTGCCATCTGTAACAACGGGACAGAATCAGCTGCCGACAACCCGCGACAATGTATCCGCGCACCGGTATCCGCCGCTAATGCCAGGTCTCGGGCCAGTGCAACTGTCTCTGCCACCACCGGAATGCCGGGCAGTCCCAGTCGGGTCGCCGTCGCACCCGCATGGGCGCAGCCATCTGCCCGCAGTGCCGGATCCTGCGGGGATAATAATACCGGCAGATCAAATGTCGCTGCATACGCCAGGGCATGATATTGTACTGCAGCATTCGCAAAGGGTCGCCCGGCCTGGCTGAACGCAATTGCACCTGCACGCTGTAATGTCATCATGTCCGCCAGCTGTCGGCCCTGCAGGCCACGCGTCAGTGCGGCACAAATCAATACCCGCGCCTGCGCTGCCTGATGCGCCCTGCGCTGGATCAGCTCAATCACCGCCGGTGTATCAATCGCCGGTTCCGTATCCGGCGTACAGACCAGCGTGGTAATCCCGCCCTTCGCAGCCGCAGCCGTTTCGCTGGCCAGCGTGCCCTTCTCAGTCAGACCTGGCTCACGCAGGCTGGCGACCAGATCAACCAGTCCCGGACACACAATCTGATCCTGCGCATCAAGACAGATATCAGCCTGAAAACCGTCCGGCGCAGCACCCAGTGCGACCAGTTGGCCATCTGCAACATGCAATGCTGAGCAAGTATCCAGCCCGGAGGCCGGATCTATCAGACGACCCTGCAGAATGCTGATATTCATGCGGTTATCTGACAACGGGATAACAGCACCACAACCTGCGCTGCAATACCCTCACCGCGCCCGGTAAAACCCAGCTGCTCAGTTGTGGTCGCCTTGATATTCACCTGATCTGTGCTAACAGCCAGGATCGTTGCCAGCGTGTCACACATCTGCGGAATATGCTGAGATAAATGCGGTGCCTGTGCGATCACGGTCGCATCCAGATTCACCAGCTGCCAGGCTGAAGCCTGTACTAATGACCAGGTACGACGCAATAATATCTGGCTGTCAATACCGGAAAATGCAGGATCTGTGTCCGGAAAATGTTGTCCGATATCACCCAGTGCTGCGGCACCCAGCAACGCATCACAGATCGCATGGATTAACACATCACCATCAGAATGCGCGACAATACCCTGCGAATGCGGAATCGTCACACCGCCGATGACAATGGCATTACCCGGCCCGAAACGATGCGCATCAACACCCTGCCCCACCCGTAAATCCATACTGGTTATCTATCTTAAAACGAGTCAGCTCCTGATGGCAGAACCCGATAATGAACCGAAACACGGCCTGTTTCAACGGCTTAAAACCGGTCTGGCACGCACCCGGGATAACTTTAATGATGGCCTGACCGGTTTAGTGCTCAGTGACAGGCCGGTCGACAACGATCTGCTGGACGATCTGGAAACCATGCTGCTGACTGCTGATGTCGGCTTGGACACCACCCGCCAGCTGATTGATGAACTGCAGCACCAGGTGCAACGTCGTGAATTGCGTCATCAGGCCGCACTGCATCAGGCATTACAGGAACGTCTGATCAGGATACTACATCAGATTAAGCAACCGATCCTGCAACCGGCACCGGGGCAACCACTGGTCATTCTGATGGTCGGCATCAATGGTGCCGGTAAGACCACCACGATCGGCAAACTGGCGCATCGCTATCAGCAGACAGGCAAGAAGGTGATGCTGGCTGCTGGCGATACGTTCCGTGCCGCTGCGGTCGAACAATTACAGAACTGGGGCCAGCAGAACGCGATTCCGGTCATCAGTCAGGGCCAGGGAGCGGATGCAGCCTCGGTCATCTTTGATGCCCTGCAGGCCGCTCAGGCACGCCGCTATGATGTCCTGATTGCGGACACGGCCGGGCGACTGCATACCAAAGATAATCTGATGGATGAACTGGCCAAGATCGTCCGGGTGCTGAAAAAACAGGACTCGCAGGCACCACACGAAGTGATGCTGGTGGTGGATGCCGGTACCGGGCAGAATGCCCTGCATCAGGCACGTGAATTTCACCGGGCCATCGGCCTGACCGGGATCACCCTGACCAAACTGGATGGCACAGCGAAGGGTGGCATCGTGTTCACCATTGCTGACCAGTTACCGATCCCGATCCGTTATATCGGCATCGGCGAAGGCCTGCACGATCTGCGCCCGTTCGAGCCGGACGCATTCGTACAGGCATTGTTCCGTTCATGATACGTTTTCAGGCAGTCAGCAAACATTATCCTGCCACCGGACATGAGGCACTGACCCATATTGACCTGCACCTGGCAGCTGGTGAAATGGCATTTCTGACCGGCCATTCCGGTGCCGGCAAAAGCACCCTGCTGAAACTGATCGGGCGGCTCGAAACTCCGACCCGGGGGCAGCTGTGGGTGGACGGTCGCAATCTGAATAAACTGACACAACGCCAAATCCCGTACCACCGGCGTCAGGTCGGTATGATCTTTCAGGATCACCGGTTATTGCCGCAGCGAACCGTATATAACAATGTTGCCCTGCCACTGGTCGTGGCAGGTGTCCGTCATCAGGACATCCGACGACGTGTGCAGGCCGTTCTGAACAAGGTGGGACTGGCACGCAGAGCGAACAGCTATCCGATCGGCCTGTCCGGCGGCGAACAGCAGCGCATCGGTATTGCACGTGCACTGGTCAGCAAACCGCCTATTGTGCTGGCAGATGAACCCACCGGTAATCTGGATCCTGAACTGTCGCGTGATATTATGAGATTATTTGCTGATTTTAACACGGTTGGCGTGACATTGCTGATTGCAACGCATGATATCAGCCTGATTCAGCCTCTGAAGAAACGCATTATCCACCTGCAGCAGGGCCGTGTACAGCCAGCGTATCCTGCAGGGGCAAGTTAAACCACACCCCGGCAACCCAACCCCGGAGTCCGCCATGAGCAGCACAGCCAACCACCGTGTCACCTGCACCCTCGAGGGTGCCGAACTGATGGTCGTCACCTGTAAGGTGCATGAGGCTTTGTCGCAGCCGTTCGAGATCGAACTGGAGGTGTATGAGCACTGCCTGGCGATGA
>CAWUJM010000030.1:0-21883 GCA_963922685.1 uncultured Gammaproteobacteria bacterium
GCTGAAAGCTGCCCGCCTGAAAGGCGGGGGTTTCAACCTCTGAAAACAGACGAATGAAATGTATCAATCATTCGCTAAAGCTGCTTTAGCCTGGTCGGCGAGCTGGTTAAAGGTTGGCATATCATGTACGGCAATGTCTGCCAGCATTTTGCGGTCAACCAGAATACCTGCCTTGTTCAGGCCATAAATAAAACGACTGTAAGACAAATCGTTCAGACGGGCTGCAGCATTGATCCGCTGGATCCACAAGGCGCGGAACTGGCGTTTTTTCTGCCGCCGGTCCCGATACGCATACTGTCCGGCCTTGATGACCGCTTGTTTTGCGACCCGCAATACCTTGCTGCGTGCGCCATAATAGCCTTTTGCCTGATCCAGCACCTTTTTATGGCGGGCATGGGCCTGTACGCCGCGTTTGATTCTTGGCATGTGATGAGCTCCTGATCAGGCGTACGGCAGTAAACGGCGTGCTGCAGGGGCATCTGCGGCGTGCAGCATGGCGGGTGAGCGCAGGTGCCGTTTGCGCTTCGTCGATTTTTTGGTCAGGATATGGCGGCGATGTGACTGGGCGCGCTTAATCCCACCGGCAGTGACGCGAAATCGTTTCGCAGCCCCGCTCTGGCTCTTCATTTTTGGCATGTTTTATCTCCATTAAGGGTAACAAAGTGCGTGGCCCGGGCAATGCCACTGGCCCGGCCACGTTCAGGGCACCTCTGAAAACTGCTGCGCTCTCGACGTTTGCAGAGGCACCCTTTATTTTTTCTTACGGGGCGCCAATACCATGATCATCTGGCGCCCTTCCATCATCGGGCGCTGTTCCACCTGGCTCAGTTCTGCCAGATCCTGCTCTATCTGGCGCAGCATATCGAGGCCCAGATCACGGTGAGCATGTTCGCGTCCGCGAAAGCGCATGGTGATTTTACATTTATCGCCTTGGTCCAGAAATTCGTGTAGTTTACGCAGCTTGATCTGGTAGTCACCGCTGTCGGTGCCGGGGCGAAACTTCATTTCTTTCAGTTGTGTCTGTTTTTGTTTTTTGCGTGCTTCCTGTCGTTGCTTCTTTTTTTCAAACAGGAACTTACCGTGATCCATGATCCGGCAGACAGGTGGTTCTGCATTCGGCACAATTTCAACCAGATCCAGGTTTTGTGCCTTCGCATGGCTCAGTGCGTCTTCCAGTCTGACCACGCCGACCTGGCTACCATCCATATCAATTAAGCGGACCTGCGCGGCAGTAATCTCCTGATTCAGGCGATTACGTTTATTTTGTCTGGCGATACTTTGCTTCCTCCAGTTGTACTAAAAGGTGCTTCTGAAAACTGCTTCGCTCGCGACGTTTTCAGAGGTGCCCTGAATTAAATAAGGTGATTTAGTCCGGGCGACGGGCCAGCTCAGCAACATCTGCCTGCAAATGAGCCAGCAGGGCACTCAATGACAGGCTGCCAAGGTTTGTTCCGTCGCGCTGGCGTACTGCGATACAGTGTTCATTCACTTCGCGATCACCCACCACCAGCAGGTAAGGCACCCGGGCCAGCGTGTGCTCGCGAATTTTAAAGCCGACCTTTTCGTTTCTCAAGTCGGCAACAGTCCGGAATGCCTGTTTTCTGAGTTCATCTGTGATTTGTTGCGTATAGGCATGATGGCGATCGGCAATGGCAAGCACAGCGATCTGTACCGGTGCCAGCCAGGTTGGCAGGGCACCCGCATAATGCTCTAACAGGATGCCGATGAATCGTTCCAGAGAACCCAGGATGGCGCGATGTAACATCACCGGCACCTGCTTCGTGTTGTCTGCCGCGATATAGCTGGCATCAAGCCGGGCCGGCATGGCAAAATCCAGCTGGATGGTGCCCAGTTGCCAGACACGCTGCAGACAGTCACGCAGCGAAAATTCTATCTTGGGCCCGTAAAAGGCCCCTTCACCTGGCTGCAATTCCCAATCCAGCTGACGTTGTTCCAGAGCTTGTTGCAGTGCCTGTTCGGCCTTGTCCCACAGGGTATCATCACCAACCCGTCGGACCGGGCGGGTAGACAGTCTGATCAGGACGTCATCAAAGCCGAAATCATGATATACCGAAAATAACAGGTCGATAAAGGCGAGGACTTCCGGCAGTATCTGTTGTTCTGTGCAGAAGATATGCGCATCATCCTGCACAAAATTGCGTACCCGCATCAGGCCGTGCAGAGTGCCGGACGGCTCGTTGCGATGACAGGAGCCAAATTCGGCCAGACGCAGCGGCAGCTGGTGATGGCTCTTCAGACCCTGTCTGAAGATCTGAATATGCGCCGGGCAGTTCATCGGCTTGATCGCATAGTCACGGTGTTCGGAATGGGTGGTGAAGATCATGTCACCAAATTTTTCCCAGTGTCCGGACTGTTCCCACAGGCTGCGATCAAGCATCTGTGGTGTATGCACTTCCTGGTATCCCTGCTCACGCAACGTACGCCGGATATAGTCCTGCACAATCAGGTACAGCTGCCAGCCCTTATCGTGCCAGAATACCATACCCGGTGCCTGTTCCTGAATATGGAACAGATCCAGTGCCTTACCCAGCTTGCGGTGGTCACGTTTTTCTGCTTCCTGCAACCGGTGCAGATAGGTCTTCAGCTCTTTTTTATTGCGCCAGGCGGTGCCATAAATCCGTTGCAGCATCGGTTGTCCGGCATCCCCGCGCCAGTAGCTGCCGGCCAGTTTCAGTAGCTTAAACGCCTTCGGTAGTTTGCCGGTACTCGGTAGGTGCGGGCCGCGACACAGATCAAACCAGTCGCCCTGGCGATAGATCGACACGGGTTCATCCGGCGGTATCTGGTCAATCAGTTCCACTTTGAAATGTTCGCCCAACCCGGCGAAGGTTTGTCTGGCCTGAGCGGTATCCCATATCTCACGCTGAATCGGCAGGTCGCGATCCACAATCTCGTGCATACGGGCTTCAATCAGCGTCAGGTCGTCCGGGGTAAATGCCGTGTCGCGTGCAAAATCGTAATAAAAACCATCCTCAATAGCCGGGCCGATAGTGACCTGAGTGCCTGGAAATAATTCCTGTACCGCCTGTGCCATCACATGTGCAGCATCGTGCCGGATCAGGGGCAGTGCGGCTTCGTCTTTATGTGTGATCAGTGTCAGTGTTGTATCCTGATTCAGGATATACGACAGATCAATCAGCATATCATCAATCTGGCCTGCGAGCGCAGCACGGGCCAGTCCCGGGCCGATGTCAGCGGCAACCTGTGCAACAGACACGGGTTGCTCAAAGGCGCGACTGGAACCGTCAGGCAGTGTGATCACCGGCATGGTATCAGCCTGTCGCAGGGTGTGTTCCGGATGCGAACACTTCCTGCGCAGAACGTGCAGACAGAATACGCTCAGACCAGCGGCGTAAGGTATCAGTATCGGCCTGGATCACGTGTGTGTGCACTGCCTGACTGGGTGTCTGGCCAAATGTGACTGCCAGCTGGCCCAGCAACATATCAGCGACACCCTGTTGTCGGCCTTGTTGCATGCCTTGTTGCCAACCCTGATCACGCAACCATGTTTTGAATGAAGTCATCCGGGATTCCTCCGTCAGGTATTCCTGTCCATACTGTATTCTTTTCTGCTCACTCAGGTTGGCATAAATATCAATAAAGTCAACGTATTTTTCACGCTTCTTCGGGTCAGATTCCAGGGCAAATAAGCCGCGCAGTGACTGGTCGTACACCTGTAGTCCGGGGGTTTGTGCACAAGCCATGTTGAGCAAGTTCAGGCGGGCGACGATATTATCGCTGGTACAATGATCAGTGTAGCGCAAACTGGCTGCTTCGCAGGCGATATAGCTAAAGTCCAGACAGGTCTTTTTGTGTGTCAGGCTGCTTCCAGCAGAATGCGCAACATACGCCTGAGTGGCTCAGCAGCACCCCAGAGTAGCTGATCGCCGACGGTGAAGACATTCAGGTAACGCTCACCCAGATTCATTTTGCGCAGGCGACCGACCGGGATATCCAGAGTGCCGGTGACCTGTGCCGGGCTGAGCTGCTGCACTGTTGCGGCGCGTTCATTCGGTACGATCCGTGACCAGGCGTTGGCTTCATCCAGAATGGATGCGATGTCGTCCAGCGGCACATTATGTTTCAGCTTAACCGTCAGTGCCTGACTATGGCAGCGCAGGGCACCGATGCGGACACAGGTACCATCAACCGGAATCTGCTCCGGTGTCAGTCCCAGAATCTTATTAGCCTCGCTGACCGCCTTCCATTCTTCTTTGCTTTGTCCGTTCTCCAGCGGGATATCAATCCAGGGAATCAGGCTGCCGGCCAGTGGTACACCAAACTGGCTGGTCGCAAACTCAGTATCCCGCATCATAGCGGTGACCCGGCACTCAATATCCAGAACAGCCGCTGCCGGGTCGGCTGATAAACCGGCTGCGGCGTGATGTAACTGCCCCATCTGTTGCAATAATTCACGCATGTGGCGTGCGCCGGCACCAGAGGCGGCCTGGTAGGTCATGGCACTGATCCATTCGACCAGATCCTGCTGCAACAAGCCACCGATCGCCATCAGCATCAGACTGACCGTACAATTGCCGCCGATAAAGTCTTTTCTGCCAGCGGTCAGTGCCTGGTCAATCACAGGCCGGTTGACCGGGTCCAGTACAATGACACTGTCCTCGTGCATACGCAATGCGGAGGCTGCATCAATCCAGTAACCACGCCAGCCATCCTGGCGTAGTGCATGATGAATGCGCCGGGTATAGTCCCCGCCCTGGCAGGTAATGATGATATCCATCCGGCTGAGTGCTGCCAGATCGGTCGCATCCTGCAGCGGCGGCACCGCACATCCGATATCAGGGGCGGGCTGGCCGACTTGTGACGTGGTAAAGAATACCGGATCGCTGATCAGATCGAAATCGTGCTCAGCCTGCATCCGTTCCAGCAGAACAGAGCCGACCATCCCGCGCCAGCCGACAAATCCAGCAGTACATCCCATCACACAACCTTAGTGATATCACGTTTCCCGGTGCTGTCTGTCAGGCGTATCCTGCAGACATTTTGTGCCGGAAGAGACATTGGCATAAAATGAACCCATGATAACGGATTTTAACCGACCCTGGCAGGGTTCTTGACCAGGCCTTTTTGTTACATAGATTTAATGATGCAACAGATACAATCTTTACCGACGGATTTTATCCGCAGCCATAATAACTGGCAGAGACAGCGGACTTCAGCGTACAGGGAGACTGCAGTGCAACTGGCAGATGATGGCCAGACACCGAAGGCGATGGTGATCGGTTGTTGTGATAGCCGGGTACAGCCCGCAGAGGTATTCAATGGCGATATCGGAGATTTTTTTGTGTATCGCAACATTGCAAATGCAGTGCCTCCGGTGGATCATCCGCAAGCGACTTCAACTGCTGCTGCGCTGCAGTATGGCTTAACTGTCCTGAATATTCAGCATCTGATCGTGATGGGCCATTCTCGTTGTGGTGGTGTACAGGGCTGCCACAGCTTGTGTTCAGGGCAGGCACCGGAACTGGATAGCCCGGACAGCTTTGTGGGCAGCTGGTTGCAGGTACTGCGTCCGGCGTATGAACGTATGCAGCGTACATTACAACCAGGACAGGATCCGCTCGTTGCTCTGGAACAGGCGAGTGTGCTGCAATCGCTGGATCATCTGCTGACGCACGATTTTATCCGTACCCGGGTTTCGGCTGGTACCCTGGCATTGCATGGCACCTGGCTGGATATCCGTTCCGGGGCGGTTTCGGCGTATGACCCGCAGACCGGTGCGTTTGTCTCGCTGGTGGCTTAAGGCAGCACAGACATGACAGATTACAATTTCAGTGCCGGCCCGGCGATGTTGCCTGCGCCGGTCATGCAGCAGGCGCAGGCTGAGCTGTGTGACTGGCAGGGCAGCGGCACTTCCGTGATGGAAATCAGCCATCGGGGTCCGGCCTTTATGGCACTGGCGGCGCAGGCAGAGACTGATCTGCGTGATCTGCTGGCCATACCGGATCATTACACAGTGTTGTTTCTGCAGGGAGGTGCGTCCAGTCAGTTTGCGATGGTGCCATTGAATCTGCGCAGCCCGGATGGCTGTGCAGATTATTATCTGACCGGTGCCTGGTCAGTGAAGGCGTTCACAGAGGCCAGACGACATCTGCCAGTGCAGGTGGTGGCTGATATGCGTGAATATCAGTTCACGCAGTTACCAGCAGCGGACAGTGTGTCCTTCAGCCCGCAGGCAGATTATGTGCACTATACCCCGAATGAAACGATTCACGGGGTGGAGTTCAGCTATATTCCGGAAACGGGTGATATCCCGTTAGTGGCTGATTTTTCTTCCAGTATTCTGTCCGGCCCGCTGCCGATTGAGCGGTTTGGTATCATCTACGCCGGTGCGCAGAAAAATATCGGCCCGGCAGGTCTGACTCTGGTCATCATCCGCAATGACCTGCTGGGTCTTGCTGGCGCACAGGTGCCTGCGATGTTGCAGTATGCACTGCAGGCGGAACAGGGTTCCATGTATAACACGCCGCCGACCTTTGCCTGGTATCTGGCTGGATTGGTGTTTGCGTGGTTGAAGGCACAGGGTGGACTGCAGGTGATGGCGGCCATCAATCAACGCAAGGCGGATGCACTGTATACAGCGATTGATCAGAGTGATTTTTATCACAATGCAGTAGATCCGGGTTGCCGCTCACGCATGAATATTCCTTTTACTCTGGCGAATACCCGTCTGGATAAGATGTTTCTGGCGGAAGCGGAACAGGCCGGGTTACGAGCGTTGAAGGGCCACCGCCTGGTTGGCGGGATGCGTGCCAGTCTGTACAACGCGATGCCGGAATCGGGCGTACAGGCCTTAATCAGCTTTATGGCAGAGTTTGAACGTTGTTATGGCTGAATATCGTGACACAGGTGTTGACGTTCCTCTTGCTGTACGAATAAGTTTGACGGTTTTCCCGGTTAGCCCTAAAATTAGCAGGCTTTGGTCTGGTTCTACCTACTTCAAAGAATTAATAAAATTCGTAGTGTTCTGTATCATATTGCAGAGCTGTACTCTGGTGTATTTGCGGGGATAAAGACCGATGTATGCGGTAATTCAATCGGGCGGGAAACAGTTTCGGGTGTCAGAAGGCAGTCAGCTGTGTGTTGAAAAGCTCAGGGCAACAGTCGGTGAGACGATCACGCTGGACCGTGTGCTGCTGGTCGCGAATGGTGATCAGGTGACAGCGGGTACCCCGCTGGTACCGGGTTGTCAGGTGCAGGCTGAAGTACTGCGTCACGATCGGGCGAAGAAGGTGAAGATCATCAAATTCCGGCGGCGCAAGCATCATATGAAGCGTCAGGGGCACCGGCAATATTTTACCGAACTCCGGATTACCGGTATTCAGGCAGCTTAAGTGAGACAATGTTATGGCACATAAAAAGGCGGGCGGTAGTTCCCGCAACGGTCGCGATTCTGAGTCAAAACGCCTCGGGGTGAAAAAATTCGGCGGTCAGCATGTAACTCCCGGTCATATTCTGGTGCGTCAGCGTGGCACCCGGCTGCATGCCGGCAGAAATGTGGGCTGTGGCAGAGATCACACATTATTTGCGCTGGTGGAAGGGCTGGTGAAGTTCGAGATCAAAGGCCCGAACAAACGCCGCTATGTCAGCGTACAGTGTCCTGCCTGATGCATCAGGCTTTCGCACAGACCACAAAAGCCCCGTTTCAGACGGGGCTTTTTTGTTTGCACGCCGGGGACGTACCATGAAGTTTGTGGATGAAGCACGTATCACAGTCACCGCCGGGCATGGCGGACACGGCTGTGTCAGCTTCCGACGCGAAAAATTTATTCCGCATGGTGGGCCGAACGGCGGAGATGGCGGGGATGGCGGCAGTGTGTATCTGGTCGGCGACAGTGGTTTAAACACCCTGGTTGATCTACGCCACCAGCGCACGCACCGGGCAACGTCAGGTCAGGCCGGCATGGGACGGGATATGACCGGGCACAGGGGGGCTGATCTGCACATTGCGGTCCCGGTTGGAACCCGTGTACATGATCAGGCCAGTGGCGACCTGATTGGCGAAATCCTGCAACCTGGCGAGGCACTATTGGTTGCTGCCGGTGGCCAGCATGGACTGGGTAATGTGCACTTCAAAAGCAGTGTCAACCGCACGCCACGCGAATCCACGCAAGGCACACCCGGCGAACAGCGCCAACTGCAGTTAGAACTGCGGTTACTGGCCGATGTCGGCCTGCTGGGTCTGCCGAATGCAGGCAAGTCCAGTCTGGTCCGTGCCTTATCGAGTGCTCGTCCGAAGGTGGCGGGTTATCCGTTTACTACTCTGTATCCGACACTGGGCGTCGTCAGCCAGGACGCTGAGCGCAGCTTTGTACTGGCCGATATTCCCGGCCTGATTCCGGGGGCAGCACAAGGGGCCGGACTCGGTATACAGTTTCTGCGGCATGTGTCACGTACCCGGTTGTTGCTGCATCTGGTCGATCCGGCACCGGATCACGAATTGTCTCCATTGCAACAGGTGCAGGCAATCCAGGCAGAATTAGCCGCCAGTCACACCGACCTGACGCAACGGCCACGCTGGCTGGTGCTGAGCAAGGCTGATATGCACACATCTGAAACAATGGTGCAGATACAGGCAGAACTGATCGCTGCGTTGCACTGGTCTGGTCCGGTATTTGCGGTTTCGGCGCATAGCCGCGCCGGACTGGCACCGCTGGTCACGGCAATTCAGGCTGAGTTATATCAGACCCCGGCAGTGGCTGAAACAGCCGCACCTTATCACCCGTTACACCCATGAAGACACATACTCCCTGCTGGATCGTGAAGATCGGCAGTGCCATGATCACAAATCATGGCATCGGCCTGGCACAACACCATATACAAGCCTGGGTAGATCAGATAGCAACGCTCATCCGGCAGGACTATCAACTGGTGCTGGTCTCATCCGGTGCGGTCGCAGTTGGTATGCAGCGGATGGGCTGGCAACAACGCCCGACCGCCCTGCCGGACTTACAGGCCGCCGCAGCCGTTGGTCAGGCCGGACTGATCCAGGCCTGGGAACATGCATTTCAGCAGCGTAACCTGCTGACCGCGCAGGTGTTACTGACACATGAGGATCTGTCCAGTCGCCAGCGCTACCTGAATGTGCGCAGTAGCCTGCGTACCCTGGTCCGGCTGGGCATGATTCCGATCATTAACGAAAATGATGTAGTCGCGAATGATGAACTGCGGGTCGGCGATAATGACACGCTTGCCGCGCTGGTGACGAACCTGCTGGCAGCCGATAAGATGATCCTGCTGACAGATCAGGACGGGTTGTACACTGCTGATCCACGTCAGCAACAGGATGCAGAGCTGATTCGTGTGGCATCTGCGCATGACCCGGAACTGGAACAGATCGCCAGCCCGTATGGCGGCCAGCTTGGACGTGGTGGTATGCTGACCAAGATCCGGGCAGCCAGGCTGGCCAGTCGTTCCGGTGCGGATACCGTGATTGCATCTGGTCAGCAGCCCAACCTGCTGCCTGAGCTGGCACAAGGCCTGCATCATGGCACCCTGCTGCGCGCCGGACAGGCACCAGAGGCAGCCCGCAAGTGCTGGCTGGCCGGACAATTGCAGGTTGCGGGACACCTGACGCTGGATACCGGTGCAGCTGACCGGCTGTGCCGCGCTGGTACCAGTCTGCTGGCGGTCGGTATTGTGACGGTCAGCGGCACCTTCAGACGGGGTGAGCTGGTTGCTTGTATGGATCCTGCCGGTCAGGAAGTCGCACGTGGTCTGGTAAACTATGCTGCCGACGAGGTACAACAATTGTGCGGACACAGCTCAGCAGAAATCGCTACCTTGCTAGGTTATGTAAACGAAGACGAAATAATTCATCGTGATAACCTGATTCTGACACGCCACTGCGGATAGCTCTGGTCACAGCACCCGGACGGTAATAGCGCGGTGTCCCTGAGAGTCGCGGTCTTTTCTTGATAAACACCGCGCCGATATGCTGTTAAGATGTCCTACAAATTGGCCTGACTGACAGTGGTAGTCTTACCGGTAATGTCCAGATAGCTGGGCAGGATCACATCAATCACGATCGCACCTTCGATGGATGAGGTCACATCCACGCCGATCACCCCATCGGTATCGCTGGCTGCTGTAGCAAACGCTGCTGTGCCGCCCGGAGCGAGCTGACTGTCCGGGTTCACAATCGCCAGGATGGTGGTATTATCTAAGGTTACCGGGTTCTGGGTGCCACCCCGGGCAGCGATAGTCATGCGTTTCGCCAGTTCGGCGCGGATCACCCGCACTGCGTTACTGAAATGTTCATTTACCTGCGACATACGTGCTTCACGTGTATAGTTATCGTAGGCAGGAATGGCGATGCCGGCCAGGATAGCGATGATGGCAACCACAATCATCAGTTCAACCAGCGTAAAACCCTGATGTCTTTGCATAGCTTACCTCCATGTACTGAAGAAAAATCTGAGTCTGGCCTCGAATATATCACTTCAGGCTGGCAGAAGGCGAGTGATTTCTGATGCGCTGGTCTGCGTACGCCGCACCATCGGCCTTTTATCCCTTAGCCAGGTGCTGGGCACCCTGGTTCCGGTGGTTGGCATTGTTACTGCTCGCTGTCGGGCTGTATCTCAGCTTCTTCGTCGCGCCGACTGACTATAAGCAGGGTGAGGGCTACCGCATCATCTTTGTGCATGTACCGGCCGCCTGGATGTCCATGTTGATCTATCTGGTGATGGCGGGCTGGAGCCTGATCGGGCTGATCTTCAACACACGCCTGTCGGCAATGATGACCCAGGCACTGGCCCCGACCGGGGCTATGTTCACCTTCGTTGCGCTATGGACTGGTGCTTTCTGGGGCAAGCCGATGTGGGGCACCTGGTGGGAATGGGATGCGCGGATTACATCCGAACTGATACTGTTATTTCTGTATCTGGGTTATCTGGCATTGCGCAATGCGATACCGGAACCCCGGCGGGCAGACCGGGCCAGCAGTCTGCTGGTGCTGGTGGGCGTGGTGAATATCCCGATCATTTATTTTTCGGTCGAATGGTGGCACACATTGCATCAGGGCTCCAGCATCAAACTGAATGCGCAGACCAGCATGGATGAAACCATGCTGATCACCCTGCTGGTGATGGTACTCGGCTTCTGGGCCTACAGTATCGCGATGGCACTTACCCGGGTACAACAGATTATGTTACAGCGCGAACAGACGGCGCACTGGGTACGTGCCCTGATAACCTAAACAGGGCAGCAGGCGTGGAGCGTCTCGTCCAGTGCCTGCATCGGAAAGTCAGCACTGATCACCGTCTGACCGATGCCGCGTAACAGGATCAGGCGCAGGCGTCCGTTCAGCACCTTTTTATCGACTGCCATGTGTTGTCGGAAGGTCGCCGGACTGAGGGCCGGTGGTGTGATGGGTAATCCGGCAGCCGTCAGCAGGTTGCAGATACGTGTCTGATCTGTCTCACTCAGCCAGCCCAGACGGTGCGACAGATCGGCAGCCATCACCATCCCGGCAGCAACCGCCTCACCATGCAGCCAGGTACCATAGCCGAGACCGGTTTCAATCGCATGACCGAAGGTATGGCCCAGATTGAGCAGGGCGCGGGTACCGGTTTCTTTTTCATCGGCAGCGACAATCGCTGCCTTATCTGCGCAACAGCGCTGAATGGCATACGCCAGCGCGATTGGGTCGCGCTGGCGCAGGTCAGTGATATGGACCTCCAGCCAGGCAAAAAAGTCCGGATCGTTGATCAGGCCGTATTTGATCACCTCAGCCAGTCCGGCAGATAATTCACGTTCCGGCAGCGTATCCAGTGTGCCGGTGTCGGCGATCACTGCCTGTGGCTGGTGAAAGGCACCGATCATATTCTTACCGAGAGCATGATTGATCCCGGTCTTGCCACCAACAGAAGAATCAACCTGGGCCAGCAGAGTGGTCGGTACCTGAATAAAATGGACACCGCGCTGATAGCTGGCGGCAGCAAGCCCGGTGATATCGCCGATCACGCCACCGCCGAGCGCGATCAGCGTGGTCTGACGATCATGCCGTTGCTGCAATAAAGCATCGTAGATCTGATTCAGGGTAGTCAGATTTTTATATTGTTCGCCATCCGGCAGGATCAGCTCATCGACCTGGTAGCCTGCTAAGGCCTGTTGCAGCAGATTCAGATACAGGGGCGCCACTGTGGTATTCGTGACCACCATGACCCGATTGCCGCTGAGATAGGATGCAAAACTGGCGGCATCTGTGAGCAGATCCGTGCCGATCCGGATCGGATAACGATGATCGGGTAAATCAACCCAGTGCGTGGATAACATAGATGGAGTCAGGGGTGGCAGAGATCACAGAAGATCAGGTGAGGACAGCCCTGGCGGCTTATACAGAGCCACATCTGCGATGTGATCTGATCAGCGCCAGGGCAGTGCAGAAGATACTGATCACACAGGATCAGGTGACGATCCATATTGTATGCGGTTTTCCGACCCGCAGTGTACACACCGACCTGATAACCGGGATACAGACCGCAGTACAGCAGGCACTTCCGGCAGTGCACCAGTGCACCGTCAAGATACAGACCCGGATTGTGGCACATGCCGTACAAGCCGGCCTGCAACCACTGCCACAAGTAAAGAACGTGATAGCGATTGCCTCGGGCAAGGGCGGTGTGGGAAAATCAACCACCGCAGTCAATCTGGCACTCGCACTGGCGGCAGAAGGGGCGCAGGTTGGTATTCTGGATGCAGATATCTACGGTCCGTCACAGCCCCGATTGCTGGGCGTCACAGGCCGTCCGGAAAGCGAAGACGGCAAACGTCTGGAACCGATGCGTAGCTATCATCTGCAGGCGATGTCGATCGGTTTTCTGGTGGAAGAAGATACACCGATGATCTGGCGCGGGCCGATGGTGACGCAGATGCTGAACCAGCTGGTAAACGAAACCAACTGGTCCAGACTGGACTATCTGATTGTGGATTTGCCGCCTGGTACGGGCGATACCCAGTTGACCCTGGCACAGAAGGTGCCGGTCGCTGGTGCAGTGATTGTGACCACCCCGCAGGATATCGCCCTGCTGGATGCGCGCAAAGGCCTGCGCATGTTTGAAAAGGTACAGGTGCCTGTACTGGGCATTATTGAAAATATGGCAACGCACATCTGCTCGCAATGCCAGCACGAAGAACCGATCTTCGGCAGCGGCGGTGGCAACCGGATAGCGGCACAATATGGCGTCCCCCTGCTGGGTGCACTGCCGTTACAATTATCCATCCGGGAGCAGGCGGATGATGGCAAGCCGACCGTGGTGGCCGAACCGGACGGGCCGGTAGCACAGACCTACCGGCAGATAGCACGCAGACTGGCAGCGACCCTGTCGCTGCAGAAACGTGATTATGCGGCGAAGTTTCCGAAGATCACAGTACAGAACGGTTAGTTGGCGGACAGCGACTGACTTCAACTCAGGAGAGAAATAGTATGGCCTGGAACGAGCCGGGAAACGAATCACGTGGCCCATGGGATAACAAACAACGCAATCAGGGGCCGCCCGATCTGGACGAGGTTGCGCGACAGTTGCAGGACAAGGTCAGCAACCTGTTTGGTGGCAGAAAACAAAAAAAGACCAATGGCGATGGGGGTGATGGTGATAAAAAACTGAACAGTGGTCCGATACTGGCACTGGCCGGGATCATCGGTGCCGGATTTCTGTTGTATCAGAGCTTTTACACGATCCAGCCCGCCGAGCGGGGCGTGGTACAACGCTTCGGTGCCTACCATGCAGTGACCGCACCCGGGCCGCACTTCAAGATACCCTTCATTGACACAGTAGAAACGGTAAACGTCGATCAGGTGAACAAATTTGTGCACAGTGCACAGATGCTGACCAAAGACGAAAACATCGCGGACGTGCGGGTCGAAGTGCAGTTCCGCATCCAGGATGCCCCCGACTACCTGTTCCAGGATGCGAACCCGAACGGGACCATCCGCGGCGCGGTGGAGTCGTCAATGCGCGAAGTGATCGGTAAAAACAACCTGGATCAGGTGATGACCGACAACCGGATCGGCATCGCACTGGACGTGCAGAAGGGCACCCAGTCCATGCTGGATCTGTATCGAACCGGCCTGATCGTGACCAACATCAACATTCAGGATGCCCGGCCACCGGAACCGGTGCAGGATGCATTTGCGGATGCGATCAAGGCGCGGGAAGACAAGGAACGGCTGCAGAATCAGGCCCAGACCTATGCCAATGATGTCGTACCGCGGGCACGGGGTAATGCGGCACGTCAGATAGAAGATGCGAAGGCGTACAAAACCAAGGTGGTTGCGGAGGCGCAGGGTGAGTCAGAACGCTTCCTGGCCCTGCTGGCTGAATACCAGAAGGCACCGGGGGTGACCCGTGAGCGGCTGTATCTGGAGACGATGCAGACCGTCCTGCAGGGTTCCGGCAAGGTATTGCTGGATGTGAAAGACGGGAACAATCTGACCTACCTGCCCCTGGACCGGCTGATGCGGGCACCGGCGCAGGCGCAGAACATAGTTCCGGCACCCTACACGGCTGACAGCACGACGTCAGCCCCGACCCTGACCCAGCGGCTGGATAATGCCCGCCGCACACTGACCCGCGAACGAGGAACCCGCTGATGAACCCGAAGAGCCTGATAGCGATTGTTTTAGTCGCAGTGGGTATTGTGTTTGCCAATGCAGCCCTGTTCATCGTGCCGCAGCAACAGACGGCATTATTATTGCGTCTGGGAGAAATCGTTGATTCGGATTACGAGCCTGGCCTGCATTTCAAGATGCCGCTGATTCAGGAAGTGGTCAAATTTGACAAACGGATCCAGACCCTGGACGCGAGTCCGGAACGGTTCCTGACCGGCGAGAAAAAATTCGTCGTGGTGGATTCATTTGCCAAATGGCGCATTTCAGACGTGGCGCAATATTTCCGTTCCACCCGGGGCAACCAGCGCACCACCTCCCGCTTATTGCAGGCGCGGATCAATTCCGCGTTGCGGGATGAATTCGGACAGCGTACGATCCGCGAAGTGGTCTCAGGCGAGCGCACAGAAATCATGCGCAAACTGGCGCGGGCATCAAATGAGTCAGCCAGCGATCTGGGCGTGGAAGTGATCGACGTGCGGATCAAGCGGATCGACTTTGAAGAAAAGATCAGCGAGACCATCTACGAGCGGATGCGTACCGAACGGCAGCGGGTGGCCTCCGAACTGCGCGCACAGGGTGCGGAAGAAGCGGAGAAGATCCGCGCCAATGCGGATCGGCAGCGTACCGAGATACTGGCAGATGCGTATCGTCAGTCTGAGCTGATCCGGGGTGAAGGGGATGCAGAATCTGCCGATACCTATGCACAGGCATTCCAGCGAGACAGTGACTTTTATGCCTTCTGGCGCAGCCTGACAGCCTACCGGCAGGTGTTTCAGGATGGCAGCAGCCTGATGGTACTGGATCCGGATGCGGAGTTCTTCCGCTATTTTTCTGCTCAGGACTAAGGTAAAACTGGTCGGTTTAACAACCTTGTGGCAATTTACAAGGACTTTATGAGAATTAAGTTATGTACACACAAATAAAAAAAACTAAAAGACACACATGCCTTACTAAAAACATAATGCAAAAAAAACATGATTATGATCAGGGTCTTGGGTTTTATAATAGTCGGATTAAATCTATAGACTCTAGGGTTATACAATGCAATAATACGGACGAAGAAATAGAAGAAAAATATAGCTCGGACGAAAAACATATGCATGAAATACAGAAGGCTGTCATTGAAGAAATTGTTAAAATTGATGGATGGAGAGCATTTAGAGGGGGGCATGTAGTCGTAAACGGTAACCAACTATTCCTGAGATGGCGTACTTTAGGTTCAGGAAAAAAAAGAATGAAAGGGGTTAAAAAGACTGATAAAGCAACTGCTCGTGGTCAAGGTATTTTGAGTGGTTCACTCGGATCAAGTCATTATCCTGATGAGGGTACACAATATGAGATCAGGCTACCAAATTTTTGGTTTGGTAATAATTGGGGTACTGTTTTATTTGGTTTAAGGAAGGATCCAAATAATCCTGGAAACACTCAAAGTTGGTTTCAGGTGGAAGGGCACTCAGGGACAATGGGAGAAAGTGGAATTAGATTTCTGACGGATGTGTTAATGCATGGATCTGACTTTATAAGTCATAAACGATCTGGCGAAAATGTGGGCCCATTTGGTACGGATCCTGCTAGCGAGAAGACGGGGCAAGAACGAATTTATTGAATTTTCCAGGCCACAAGGCCATGGTACAAAAAACTGATATGTTGCTGGGCCTCATTCCGCGCTAAGTCGCGGAATCTCTGGACTCAGGGTCAGACTGGAATAGATTCTGCGATTTCGCTACATGCAGAATGACACGCGCCAGCCAGATCATGAACAAGTTCTAATCAGGTGCCAGTCTTCCACCTGGATTCTTCTGTTGTGTCGCCCAGTAACATCAGCACGACCTTGCGGCCTTCTGCCAGAACGATATTAAACGTCTGGCAGGCGGCCCGGTTGTGCATGACCTGAAAGCCGATCTGTGCATCCAGCAGCGGTTGCAGAACGGCCAGATCGGGAAACCGCTGCGTGCTGCCACTGCCCAGCAGGACCAGATCCGGTTGATGAGTGACGATTGGTGACAGGTCTTCGCAGCTTAACTCATGTATATTGGCTATCGGCCAGTCAGTGATCAGCTCATCCGGCAGAATCAGCAGACTGGGCGCATACAGCTGGCCCTGAATCTGATAACGACCAGCCTCACACGCCGTAATCTGATACGATCCTGCTACACAGTCCAGCGTTAAATTCACAATCTCTCCTCCGGAGTGCACCCGTGTCAGCAACACAGATGGAACAATTCCAGCGCATCCAGCGCCTGCCGCCCTACGTCTTTGCGATCGTGAATGCACTGAAGGCGAAGGCGCGGGCGCAGGGCAAGGATATCATAGATTTTGGCATGGGCAACCCGGACCAGCCGACCCCGCCCCATATCGTCGCCAAGATGACCGAAGCGGCGCAGCGACCGGACACCCACCGGTATTCGATGTCGCGCGGCATACCGCGATTACGCCAGGCGATCTGCAACTGGTACCAGTGCCGCTATGCAGTTGAGCTGGATCCGGAAACCCAGGCGATCGTTACCATCGGTTCAAAAGAAGGCCTGTCCCATCTGGCTCTGGCCTGTGTCGGACCGGGAGATTCGGTGCTGGTGCCGGACCCGGCCTATCCGATCCATCCGTATGGCTTTATCATCGCTGGTGCGGACGTACGTCACATCTCAACCCAGCCGGGCACCGACTTCTTTGCCGCACTGGAAAAGGCAATCACCGAATCCTGGCCCAGACCCAAGATGCTGGTGCTGAACTATCCGGGAAATCCGACCACCGAATGTGTTGAACTGGCCTTTTTTGAACGCGTGATCGCCATTGCCAGACAACATCAGATCTGGGTCATCCAGGATCTGGCGTATGCTGATATCGTGTTTGATGGCTACCAGGCACCCTCCATCATGCAGGTACCGGGCGCAGCCGATATCGCAGTCGAATTTTTTTCATTATCGAAGAGCTACAACATGCCAGGCTGGCGGGTCGGCTTTATGGTCGGCAACGAGACCCTGGTTGCTGCATTGGGGCGGGTTAAATCGTACCTGGACTATGGCATGTTCACACCGATCCAGGTGGCGGCGATCACCGCACTGGAGGGGCCGCAGGATTGTGTGGAACAGATTCGGCGCATGTATCAGTCACGTCGTAATGTGCTATGTGACGGCCTGAACAAGCTGGGCTGGTTGGTACAGAAACCGCAGGCGACCATGTTTGTCTGGGCACCGATTCCGGCATACTACGCTGCGATGGGATCATTAGAATTTTCCAAAAAGCTGCTGCATGAAGCCAAGGTTGCAGTCTCCCCCGGGATCGGATTCGGACAGTATGGCGATCAGTATGTTCGTTTCGGCCTGATAGAGAACGAACATCGTACCCGACAGGCATTGCGCGGCATTCGCGACATGTTACGACGTGATGGCTATGCCTGAGGACATTTCAGTATCGGTTTGCCATAATCTTCAGGTACATGCAACACCTCGCCTTCCGGATCAATGTTATTTCTTCACACTTAGCCTGTCACCCTGTCATCTGCCGGAGTCCACACCAGCCCTTGGGGAATGAAGGGATCCACCACCGGTTGTGGCAGCCCGGCGTGGATGCCGAGGTTGGTCATCGCCACCGCAAACTCGGCATAGTGACCACTCACGGTGCCTTTGTCTTCGCCATAGTGTGCATCATGGTGCCAGATCGCCAGTTGCGCTTGTATACCCTTGGCAAAGGTTTGCGGGTCCTGCTGCAGTATGCCCCACAGTGCCTGGTGCAGGGTGTAGTAGTTGCGGCGGTAGGTGATCTTTTTACTGGGCCGGGCACGGTAAGCGTCCATATGTTTCTTGCAGTGCGCACTGGCAGCTGCCGTATCGCCGTTAAACCAGGCCTTCAGGGCATGCACTAAGCCATCGGTTATGTCCGGTTTGTCGTTGCCGGGAAATCGTCCTTCCGGGAACAACACACAGGCTTCTGTCGCTGATTGCAGAACGTACCGGTCTGAGCCGGTTGACTGTGCGCAGAATTCAGCAGGGTGAACCGACTGTCTCGCTCGGCCATTATGTTGCGGTGCTGAGTGTGCTCGGGCTGGTGGGTGATCTGGCGCAGGTTGCAGATGATGACGCACTGGGACGCAAGTTGCAGGATATCCAGGCACTGCGGTCGGCAGGTCGGCAGACTAATCAGCAGTGTCACGGATGAACCAGACTGCTGATGTGTATGCTGATGAGCAGCACAGTGTCGCTGCGCATAACTTCCGGGTGTTTCCGGTTCTGGCAGAGGTCATCAGCAGTGTACGCCAGTGGCGTCGTGTGGCGAGTCAGGCCGGTCTGGGGCGGGGAGAACAGGCTGCGATGGCACCGGCATTCAATGTCTGAATCTGGAGTTACACACAACAACGTCATTCTGCGCGGCAGCATTGTTGCCGTTGCAGAATCTTCCTGATTTACCCGCCAGATCTACGCAAATCCGGCACCGCTGGCGATGGATTCCGCGATTTCGCTCCGCTCCGCGCGGAATGACATGTGGAGCCATCCGGGAAGATCGGCAAAAGGTGTCGCCGGTTTTACTGGCTGTTCAGTATATTTCAGCTTCTGAGGCAGAATTGTCGGCTGCGGGTGCCAGGCGGGGCAGGTTGCGCCGACGAAAGACTTCGGTGATTGCATCCTGGGTATCCGGCGGAACACGTAGTCCGGTGGCGGGATCTATGCGGGCGCGGACAATGCCGGGCGGTATTCTTGGAACCCGGTCTTTGGTATCATGTAAGGCAACTGCCATATAGTCCATCCAGGCCGGGAGTGCGACCCGTCCGCCAACTTCGCCCCGGCCAAGCTTCCGGTTGTCCGCAAAGCCGACCCAGACGCTGGCTGACACGGCCTGGTTAAACCCACTGAACCAGGCATCCCGCTGGTCGTTGGTCGTGCCGGTCTTGCCGGCCAGGTCGCGGCGTTTGAGTTTGCGCGCGGCCCGGGCGGTACCCAGCCGGATCACGTCCCGCATCATGGTGTACATCAGATACTGGTTCTGCGCACTGATCGCACGGGGTGCCGGATGGTCACAGGCTGAACAGTTGGTGGCTGGTGTCGCCTGATAGATCAGCTTACCATTCTGGTGTATGCGGTCGATGAAATACGGCGTGACACGATAACCGCCATTGGCCAGGATCGCATAACCCGCCGCCATCTGTAGTGGCGTGACACTGGCATTGCCGAGTGCAAGTGACAGGTTAGGTGCCAGCTTATCCTGACTGAAACCAAATTTCCTGATATGGCGCATCATGGCCGGAACACCAATGTCGCGTACCAGCCGGATTGAGATCAGGTTACGCGAATGGGTCAGTGCGGCACGTAACCGGGTCGGGCCATACAGTCGACCAGAATAATTTTCCGGTCGCCAGAGGTCTTCCAGTCCCCGGTCTCTGGAAACAACGGGTGCATCGTGCAGGATGCTGGCCGGGGTATAGCCATGTTCCAGTGCGGCTGAATACACAAATGCCTTCAGGCCGGAACCGGGTTGTCGCCAGGCCTGGGTCGCGCTGTTAAATTGTTGCGTGTAATAATCATAGCCGCCGGTCAGCGCCAGGATGGCACCGTCCGCTGGCCGGACTGAGACCAGTGCTCCCAGCAGTTCCGGCACCTGAGCCAGTTGCCAGGTGGCCTGATCCGGTGTGGCTGCTGTCTGCCGGACACGAATCAGATCACCCGGCTGCAGGAGGGTGCTGGCTCTTTTCGGTGCAGCACCGACCCGGTCCGGACTGATATATTTTTTTGCCCAGCGCATACCTGCCCAAGGCAGGGTGATGGTTTGTGCCGGACCCAGATAGACTTCGGCGGTCTTTTTGCCGACAGTGGTCACAATACCCGGGCGCAGGGCCGCAACAGTCGGGTGTTGCGCCAGCAATTCGTCTAGGTCTGTTGTTTCAGCACGGATGTCATAGTGGGCTTCTGCGCCGCGATAGCCGTGCCGCTGGCTGTAGGCATCCAGCGTGTTGCGCAGTGCCTGGTTAGCCGCTGTCTGATCTCTGGATTGCAGGGTGGTGTACACTTCGTAGCCACCGGTATATACCGCTTCGCCATATTGTGCGAACAGCCTGGCCCGCACCATTTCGGCGACATACGGGGCTTCCACCTGTACCGTTGGCTGATAAGGCCGGGCACTGACCGGTGTGGCCAGTGCCTGGCCATAGTCTGTCTGGCTGATCATGTCCAGCGACAGCATTTGTTCCAGCACATAGTTACGCCGGATCAGTGCACGTTCCGGATTGACCAGCGGATTATAGCGTGAGGGTGCTTTTGGTAATCCGGCCAGCATGGCGATCTGGGCCAGATTTAGCTGTTGCAGTGGCCTGCCGTAATACGCATGGGCTGCTGCGCCGATGCCATAGGCACGTTGGCCCAGATAGATCTTATTAAGATACAGGGCCAGGATGTCCTGTTTGCTGAACTGACGCTCTATCCGCCAGGCCAGAAAGATTTCATACAGTTTACGCAGGTAGGTCTTGTCGCGGCTCAGATAAAAGTTGCGCGCCACCTGCATGGTGATGGTGCTGCCGCCCTGCTGGCGTTGTCCGGTCACAATCAGCCGGAAGGCAGCGCGCAGCAGACTCACGGGATCAATGCCCGGATGGCTGAAAAAAGCGGCATCTTCTGCAGCAATAAATGCATTGATCACCGGTTGGGGGATCTGCGCATAATCCAGCAGCAAACGCCTTTTCTCACCAAATTCGGCAATCAGTTCACCAGCCTGGCTATAGACCTTCAGCGGCACCTGTAGCTGAACGTCGCTTAAGGCACCGGTATCCGGCAGGTCAGGTGCCATTCTGTAGTAGGCTACGCCGATGGCGGCAGCACCTGACAACAGTACGATGAAGATACCAATGAGCAGGATAGTGCCTGCTCTGATCAACCAGGTCATATTGATTTCCGGACGGTTAACTGGGCTGGCCATTGTAAACGAGGTCAGCCTGCTCTGGTATGAGGGTTCGACAACATGACCAGCTGAATATCCTGCGGGGTTTTCATTCGTCTGTTGGTAGTGGGTCAAACCTGTGTTTTCGTATGGATACAGATTGGGTATTTTCCCATAGTGCCATACGCAAGTTTATTGTTTGACATTTTTATAAACCACAAATTTAGCTCGCTACCGATCTGCTCATAGCAAGCCATTTCCATTACTCCTGATTACTAGTATTATAAACAACTTATGCTAACAACACTTTTGCACCTCCAGCAATTCCCGCTGAAAAGTTGGTTGAGCGTCGCGAAGTGGTTTTTGAGGCGT
>CAWUJM010000031.1:0-21868 GCA_963922685.1 uncultured Gammaproteobacteria bacterium
AACATAGTTTTTTACACCAGACGTTTCAAACCTGATTGCAGATCGGGAATTGCTGACAAAAAAGCATTGGTTCTTCAATATACTACATGCGGTTTTCAGCTTGACATTTACATGAACAACACATTTAGTGCGCTATCCGCACCCGACACATCCGGGATCTTTGATAAAAGCTCAATCCCGGTAATGACCCCGTATTCAGATCAACAGAGGAGCGAATGGCAGCATTCAGCTGGCGTGCATTAGATTCAGCAGGGAAATTACGCAAAGGTGTGATGGAGGGCGATTCTGCCCGCCAGGTACGCAATAAGCTGCGGGCGCAGGTGTATGTGCCGACTGAAGTCGCGCCGGTTGTGGTAGCGGCTGCGAAAAAGACCAGAACGGCGTTTAACCGACCTGTCAGGCCACGCGATCTGGCGTTGTTTTCGACCCAGCTGGCAGTCTTGCTGAATTCGGGTCTGCCACTGGAGCAGGCGCTGGATAATGTGGTGGCACAGACGAAAAAGAAACCGGTCGCAAATCTGCTGAAGTCAGTGCGTGCCAGAGTCTCAGAGGGGCATACGCTGGCAAATGCGATGGCCGCGTTTCCTGGTAGTTTTCCGGACTATTATGTGCCGACAATTGCTGCTGGTGAGCATTCCGGGCACCTGGTGGAAGTGATGGAACGGCTGGCTGAATATGCTGAGACCAGTTTCCAGTCGCGACAGAAATTGCAGATGGCTCTGCTGTATCCGGTGATCGTCACGCTGGTGGCGTTTCTGGTCATCGTGGTCCTGCTGGTGTATGTGGTGCCGCAGGTGGTGCAGGTATTTGAATCCATGCAGCAGACCCTGCCGGCACTGACCACCGGGCTGATTGCTTTCAGTGAATTTCTGCAACAGCACGGGCTGGTGCTGGTGCTGATCAGTGCCGTCAGCCTGCTGGGATATCGTTATGCCCTGCGTGTGCCGAAGATACGGCATGCCGCGCATACGTTATTATTGCGCTTACCAGTGCTGGGTGGTTTTGTCCGGCGGGTGACCGCTGCCCGGTTTGCCCGGACCTGCGGTATGTTGCTGAACAGCCAGGTGCCGGCAACGGAATCGCTGGCAATATCAACGCATGTGGTCAGCCTGTTACCGATCAGAAGTGCCTTGCATGCAGCTGAAGGAAGGGTAAAGGAAGGTATGAGTCTGCAGCGGGCATTGCAGATGACTGGTTTTTTTGAACCCCTGATGCTGAATCTGATTGCGAGTGGTGAGGCCAGTGGTAATCTGGGCGGCATGATGGTACATGCGGCGCAGGTGCAGGAAAAAGACAACCATGTCGTGGTCGAAACGGCACTCGGGGTGTTTGAGCCTTTAATGGTGCTGGTGATGGGATCAGTCGTGCTGACGATTGTGCTGGCGATTCTGTTACCCATCTTTAACATGAACCAACTGATCCAATGACTTCAGAGGTTGTTTGCTGATGATGAATAAACTGTCACGACGGCGTAATCCGCGCCAGATGCGCGGCTTCACCCTGATTGAGCTGATGGTGGTGGTGGTGATTCTGGGTGTGCTGGCTGCGCTGATTGTGCCGCAGGTGATGGATCGACCGGATCAGGCACGTGCAACCCGGGCGAAGCAGGATATCCGTGCGATTCAGGCTGCTCTGGATCTGTATAAGCTGGACAATTTTACCTATCCGACTACAGATCAGGCCTTATCCTCGCTGGTGCCGAAATATATTAAGCCGGTTCCGAAGGATCCCTGGGGCAACAGGTATCGTTATCTGAGTCCGGGCACACGCGGTACGATTGATATCTATACCTACGGCGCAGATAACCTGAAGGGTGGCACCGGACCGGATCAGGATATCGGTAACTGGGATCTGGAATAATGTCGGTAGCAATATTTCAACGGATTGCGTTACTGGCAAAACCGGATCCCGAATCTGATCAGCAACTGACAGCAACGGTACAGATTCTGTACCGTTTTTTAGCGCAGCATGATCTGCAGGTTGCGTGTGATCCGGTCGCCGCAGCCCTGCTACCGGATGTGACAGCAGCACCGATGGATGCTCTGGTTGCACGGAGCGACCTGGCAATTGTGGTAGGTGGTGATGGCACTTTGCTGCGTAGTGCCCATCTGTTTGTACATGCCGGTGTCCCTCTGCTGGGTGTGAATCTGGGGCGTCTCGGTTTTCTGGTCGATATTTCGCCGGATGAGATGCTGACTGTACTGGCCGCGATATTGCGCGGTGAATATCAGCAGGAAGAGCGCTTTCTGCTGTCCTGTAATGTCGGGGAGCAAGCACCACAACTCGCCCTGAATGACGTGGTATTACACAAGTGGCACATTGCCCGGATGTTAGAATTCAAACTGTGGCTGGATGGCACACTGCTGGATACACAACGGTCAGATGGCCTGATTGTTGCCACACCGACCGGTTCAACTGCCTATGCCTTATCCGGTGGGGGGCCGTTACTGGCTCCGGGCCTGGATGCAATGGCACTGGTGCCGATCTGTCCACACACACTGGGGAATCGTCCGCTGGTCGTACAGGCTGATAGTACGATTGCGATGACAATCTGCGGCCGGACTGATCCTGCTCATGTGCGGGTGACCTGCGATGGTCAGGTCAGCCTGTGTCTGGCGGCGGATGAACGGATTCAGATCACCCGATATACCATGCCGGTACGTTTGTTACATCCGGCAGATTATGATCACTACACGATTCTGCGTACCAAGCTGGGCTGGGGCGAACAACCGGTGCGATAGCAGATGTTGTTACAGCTGACGATTCATAATCTGGTGATTGTTGAACACCTGAACCTGGACTTTCAGGCCGGTTTCAGCGTTCTGACCGGTGAAACCGGTGCCGGCAAATCCATTCTGCTGGATGCGTTAGGGCTGACCTTAGGTGCCAGGGCGAGTCCGGAACTGATCCGGGCCGGATGTGACAGGGCTGAGGTGCATAGTGTGTTCAGCCTGGACGATTGTCCGGCAGCACAGGCTTGGCTGACAGCACACGAACTGGCGGAAGAAGAGCCTTGTGTGTTGCGGCGTCTGCTGATACGCAATGGTCGTTCGCGTGCTGCAATCAATGGCCGACCTGTCACCCGGTCAATGTTACAGACCCTGGGTGAGCAACTGTTACAGATTCATGGGCAGCATGCACATCAGGCACTGTTGCGTCAGGCAGCACAGCGTCAGTTGTTAGATCGGTATGCCCGGCTGACTGAACCAGTCAGCCGGTTGCGCAGACAGTATCAGGCCTGGCGGCAGGCCCGGCAGGCACTGGAGACACTGCAACAGGCGGCAGATGAGCGTGGCAAAAGGCTGGATTATGTACGTTATCAGCTGGATGAACTGGAGCCGGTACTGGACACAGCGGCGCGGATGGACGAACTGGAGGCAGAACATCACCGACTGGCACATGCCGTGCAGCTGCAGGCAGCCAGTACCGCAGCCTGGCAGCAGATTCAGGGTGATAATCAGGATCTGACCACGCAACTGGGCCAGGTGATCCAGTCGTTGCGTGCAGCAGTCACACTGGACGAAGCATTGCAACCCGTACTGGCCTTATTGTCTGCGGCTGAGATTCAGCTGGATGAAGCGGCACAGGAACTGCGCCGCTATGCGGATCAGCTGACTCAGGATCCAGCAGCCTTGTCGCAGTGTGAACAACAATTGTCGGCATTGCATGATCTGGCACGTAAACACCGGACGGAACCGGATCAGTTACCCGCACTGGCGGAGACCCTGCGTGCGGAATTGCAGGCCCTGGCACAGGTTGATCAGCAGCTGGAGGGACTGGCGGCAGAGTTACTGCAATGCGAGCAGGCTTATCAGCAGCAGGCGCAACAGGTCAGTACAGCACGGCGTACTGCGGCGGGACAACTGGCCCGGACTGTCACCGATAGTCTGCAGATGCTGGGCATGCAGCAGAGTGACCTTCAGATTGATTGTGTGCCGGATGAACCCGGGCCGACCGGGACAGATAGTGTCCGGTTCCGGGTAACGACCAACCCGGGTTTACCGGCAGCAGCCTTATCTGATGTCGCATCCGGGGGTGAATTATCGCGCATTGCGTTAGCGATTCAGGTGGCAACCGGCCACTGTACCCGGGTACCGACACTGATATTTGACGAAGTAGATGTCGGGATTGGTGGTGCTGTCGCAGACATTGTCGGCCAGTTACTGCGCCGACTCGGTCAGCAACACCAGGTGATCTGCGTGACCCATCTGGCGCAGGTTGCTGCGCAGGCACATCAACACTACCAGGTACAGAAAAAAAAGACCGGAGGGTCTGGTCAGGCCCGGATCCAAGCACTCCCGGCTGCGGAGCGTGTGCAGGAGATTGCGCGGATGTTGGGGGGTGTGGCGATTACGGAACAGACACGCCGTCATGCAGCGGAAATGATCACCCTGGCGCAACAATCCGTATCGGCCTGAATTACCTCACCGTTAAGAACAACAGAATTGATAAAACTCAGACCGGTAACCCGTATTCTGATCCAGATAGTCGCCTGAAAACTGTGTCGTCTTCATGATAGCACCCGTATGCTTCACGCCCCGGCAGCTGACACAATGATGTCTGGCAGCAACCATCACCGCGACGCCAATATTTCCTGCACAGATCTGGTTGACCGCATGATGGATGGCCAGGGTCATCTGTTCCTGAATTGTGCCACGCCGTGAGCATTGTTCGACAATACGATTCAGCTTGGACAACCCCACTACCTTGCTATCCTGATGTGGAATATAGCCGATATGGACATGTCCTAAAATAGTCTGGTGATGGTGTGAACACATGGATGTGAGTGGGATATTTCCCTCAAATACCTGCCCGTTGTAGCCATCACACGGAAAACTGGTGACCTCATTTAAGGGTTCGTACCGACCACGCCATAAATCATAGACATAGGCCTTCGCAACTCGCCTCGGCGTATCGGCTGAGTTCGGATCCTGCTGCCAGTTACAACCTAATGCAGTCAGAAAACGACCGAAGTGTTGTGCCGCCTCGGCGATTATCGCTTCTTTTTCATCTGTCGTGAGGTGCGCCTGATCACCGTCCTGCGCCTGCTTGGCAGCGAGCTGTGTTGAGATACCGTTCGCATATCCGGCCGGTGTCAGCTCCAGGCTGTACTGTGTGTCCATAACATCCCTGTCTGTCATACGTTACCATCAGGCTGATAAATAGCAGAATTATGACTGTTTTCGCTGAATGCGACCTTGATAACACGCACTCTGCCACGAGTTTCGTGCAACATAAAGGTATTAAATTTATCGTAAATCAGCTGTGCAAACCGTTCAGCCCCGACGGCCTTCACAATCCTGAGCTGAATCAGATCCTGTGCTGCCATATCCTGAAATAAGGCCAGATATGGATCATCTTCAGCTGCAATGAAGGTATGGTCGAACATATAAGCAGCCCATTGTTTCGGGGTCATACCATCAATCTGAGTCTGTACCCGGCTGAAGCCCCCGAAATCCCAGACCCAGTTTCTTGCATCCAGTTTACCAGAAAACCACAGTTTAAAAGACACACCATAGCCATGAAGATAGCGACAATGGGTATCTTCCGCACGCCACTGGCGAAACACCGTGCTGAAACCTTCGAATAGTTTAGTTGATTGAAATTCAGACATAATAAACTTACCGTTCAGGCTCATTGGGGTAAAAAGTCAACTTTTCAATTAACTGATTCCTGAATCCGTGACTTTGTAGTCTTGTCAGGAGGCCAGAAGTCAATGTTTATGCGGTAATATAGCGTATCGTCGGTCTATCCGTTCTTTCACTCAGATGGTGATATTCGATGCGCTTCCGATTCGAGCAAAGTCGCACAGAGATTTATAGTGGCGCGGGTGGTTTATCTTTGGTGGGTTCGCTCATCAACAGCTACAGTGAGTTGTCCAGCCAACTCAAAAGCCTGCCGTTACGCCATGGAATCCCTCACGCGGATATCGTGCGGACTTATCTGGGTTTGTTGTGCCAGGGGAAAAATGACTTTGAGGCAGCCGCAGGTGTCCGCGAAGATACCTTTTTTCGTCAGGCACTGGGCATCAAACGGGTGCCTTCTGCCGCACGTTGACGTCAACGCCTTGATGAACATGCGCCGGCCTTGACTCAGATCGCTGATGCCTGCTTAGTCCCCCTGTTGTCGAATTTACAAGCCCCGGTGACTGCTTTGCCCAGTGGGCAGGTCGCCTTGCATGCAGATGTTTTCTGCCTGGATAACAGTAAAACGGCCAGGGAAGGGGTTTCCCGGACGTACCATGGGTATGATGGCTATGCGCCCATTGGTGCTTATCTGGGGGAAGAAGGCTGGTGTGTTGGTCTGGAACTCCGTCCCGGTGATCAACATAGCCAGAAAGATTTTGCTTTTTTCCGGAGCTCTTATTGGATTCCGGGTTGGTCAGTACCGCTTGCGGCCTGAAAACACATAAAGCATTGATCATGAAGCATATTATCAGAATCGGCACTATAGCGGAAACCCCTTAAAATATACTGATTACTCAAGTGCTTACATATATTTTGTGGATTTTAGCTTTCGCACCAACCCGGAATTTAATAAGAGCCATAAAGCCTCCGGCTTTGCCAGAGGATATTTATTTTCAAACAGGCACCACCGGTGCTTCAACACCTGTTTACGTGCTGTCATTCTGCGCACAGCGAAGCTGCAGTCGCAGAATCTACCTGATCTGCCATTCATCTGTTCCGTCTGACCCTGGCTATGAATTCCGCGACTTCGCGCGGAATGACGCAGTGTCATCCTGAAAGTTGCCACTAAGGTGATTGTGCCACCTCACTGCAAGGCGTTATCCGGTCACGGTTCTCCGGGAGCGTCTGCGGCTCGGACGGCCACTGAGATATCACCACATCAGTTTGAATCGCGCCCTGATCTGAGATCATTGAGTTTCATGTGCTTCAGTATACTCGTCCAAACCCATTCAGATTACGTCAGGCCCGCACCTGCATCCGGGCGGGTGGTGTCATCGGTTATCCGACAGAAGCAGTGTATGGCCTGGGCTGCGACCCCTGGCAGGCAGCCGCAGTAGATCGATTATTGCAGATCAAGCAACGCGATATCAGCAAGGGACTGATCCTGATCGCCAGTCATCTCAACCAGTTGCTGCCGCTGGTTGACTGGCAGGGTGACTGGACTGAACGAGTATCAGCCAGCTGGCCCGGACCGCATACCTGGTTGTTACCGGCCCGGCCCAACCTGCCGATATGGCTGCGGGGCAGACATCACCGGGTTGCGTGTCGGGTCACAGCGCATCCGCTGGCCGCTATGTTGTGTGCGACTGTCGGTCATGCACTGATTTCAACCAGCGCGAATCGCAGTGGCCTGCCTGCAGCACGTTCAGCACTCCAGGTCCGTCGGCGCTGTCGCGGTGTGGATGATATTCTGCACGGCTCGCTGGGTGGTCTGGCTCGGACAACCCGTATCCGCGATGCGTGTACCGGTGAGCGGATTCGCTGAGGGTCGGTATGCGTATCCTGATCGTAAAGCTGTCTTCACTGGGCGACCTGATTCATACCTTTCCGGCGCTGACCGATGCTGCAGCTGCCCTGCCGCAGGTTCGCTTTGACTGGATGGTGGATCACAGCTTTGCTGCAGTGCCGACCTGGCACCCGGCAGTGGCACAAACACATGCCGTACCGTTGCGCCAGTGGTGGCAACGCGGACAGGCAACACATCTGGTACGATCGCTACGCACCCTGAGTCGTCTGACATACGACCTGATCATTGATGCACAGGGACTGATCAAAAGTGCGCTGGTTGCACGGCTGGTATCCGGTACTGTAGCCGGTTATGACCGGGACTCCATTCGCGAGTCGCTGGCCTGCCGCAGTTACCAGCAATGTTATGCCGTACCAGGTGACTGGCATGCGATCCGGCGTATTCGCTACCTGTTCGCACAGGCACTGGGCTATCCGCTGCCGAGTACACCACCAGACTATGGCCTTGCCAGGCACAGCGTCGCAACAGATCATATCCTGTTACTGCATGGTGCCAGCTGGCCGAATAAATTATGGCCGACAGACTATTGGGTGGAGCTGATCCACCTGATCGGGTCTGACGCGCAGATTGTATTACCCGGACATACACCGCAGGAACAGGCTCGTGCGCATCAGATTGTGCAACAGGCAGGTCGTGGTCAGGTGTTACCACCCCTGGAACTGAACGCGCTGTATCAGCAGATAGCCGCCTGTCGGGGGGTTGTGGGCCTGGATTCCGGGCTGGCCCATCTGGCGGCTGCGCTGGGTACTCCGGCGGTCACACTGTATGGCCCGACTCAGGTCAGCCTGAGTGGTGCCATCGGACCCTGTCAGAGCAACCTGCATTCAGATTTTGCCTGTGCACCCTGCCTGCGCCGCACCTGTCGCTATACCGGCCCGGCCACGGTGCAACCGGCCTGTTTTGCAGAGCTCAAACCCGAGCGGGTGTGGCAACAATTACAACATCGTATGGCGTTAAGTGCGTAACCGAGGGACCGGATCATGCGCATGATTATTACCCGAGCCGCCAGCAGCCTGATCAGTCTGTTGAGCATCTGTGTGGCATCAGCTCAGCCGCAGTTGGTACCAACAGAGACTCTGCAACCGGATCGGCAGCAGAATCGTATTGCGATCACAATTGCTCAGGTACTGACGGATTATCATTATTCCCGCCCGGTGCTCAATGATGCATTGTCTCAGCGGGTCTGGCAGCGCTATCTGGATATGCTGGATCCGAACCGCTATTTCTTTATTCAGCCGGACATTCAGGATTTTCAACGCTACCGGAATCAGCTGGATGACAGCCTGGTAAAAGGTAGCCTGCAACCAGCGTACCTGATCTTTAGGCGTTATCGTACACGGGTACAGGAACGTATTGCCTATGCTGAACAGTTATTAGCAACGCACACCTTTGATTTCAGTCTGCCGGAACGTTTTCAGTTTGACCGGCAGGACGGTCCCTGGTCGGCAGATAGGGCCACGCTGAATGAAGTCTGGCGCAAGCGTATAAAAAATGACCTGCTGGTTGAACAGCTGGCGGCAGAACAGAGCGACGAACCGACAGAAGACCTGCAGGCAAAGCTGCGCAAACGGTATGCCGCGATACAGCGGCGGGTATTACAACTGAATGCAGCGGATGTGTTTGAGCAGTTTATCAATGCATTTACCCTGAGCATTGAGCCACATACCGGCTATATGTCGCCGCGCCTGTCAGAAAACTTCGACATTGATATGCGCCTGTCCCTGCAGGGCATCGGTGCTGTATTACGGGATGATAATGAGTATACGACGATCGTCAGCATTGTCCCCGGCGGGCCTGCCAGCAAAAATAACGCACTGCAGTCCGGAGACCGGATCCTAAGCGTTGCGCAGGGGCAGCAGGGTGCGATGCAGGATGTGGTCGGCTGGCGGCTGCAGGATGTGGTGGATCTGATTCGTGGGGAAAAAGGCTCAACGGTACGCCTGAAGGTGCTACCGAAGCAGGGTATTCAGGGGAAGCCGCGCGAGATTGCGCTGGTCCGGGATGAAATCAGGCTGGAGGATAAGGCAGCAAGCAGTCAGATCCTGCAGGGCGAGGCTTTCGCCGGCAAAAAGATCGGCGTCATTGACATTCCGGCGTTTTATCGCGATTTTGCAGCACAATCCGCCGGCAAGGCAGACTTCCGCAGTACTACCCGTGACGTGCGGAAGTTGCTGGAACAGCTCAAGGCGGCAGAGATAGATGGTATTGTGGTGGACCTGCGCGGCAATGGCGGGGGATCATTAGCCGAAGCAACTGAACTGACCGGATTGTTTATTCGCCGGGGTCCGATTGTTCAGGTAAAAAACAGTGCGGGCAAGATCCAGCTGGAAAAAGATACCGATCCGGCGCAGGTGTATGCCGGGCCACTGGCGGTGCTGGTGGATCGACACAGTGCCTCAGCGTCAGAAATCTTTGCCGGTGCCATGCAGGATTATGGTCGCGGCCTGGTACTGGGCGAACCGACCTTCGGCAAGGGCACAGTACAAACCCTGATTGACCTGCAACGCCACCTGAAAAATGCTGACCAGGCCGGGCGGCTGCGCCTGACCATGGCACAATTCTTCCGGGTTGAGGGCTCCAGCACCCAGTATCGTGGCGTGGTACCGGATATCATCTTTCCGGTCTCTGCACATCGCGACGAACAGGGTGAACGGGCCCTGGATCATGCCTTGCCCTGGGCACGGGTCAGTTCGGTATTAGTACGCCCGGCAACGCCCCCGACAATCCTGGATCAGCTGCAGCGACGGCATGCGCACCGTATCGCACACGATCCGGGGTTTATCTATTTATCTGCCCGGGAAGAACTGTTGACTGAACTGGCTGAGACATCGGACATCTCCCTGCAGGCACAACAACGGCGTACCGAACAGACGCAACGTGAAGCTGAACAACTGAACATTCGCAACCAGTTACGCGCCCATCGCGGACTGCCCGCCCTGACAAATCTGCAGAACCCGACCGGAGATCCCGCAGTGGATGATGCAGATCCCGAAGGCATCCGGCGTATCATGCTGGATGAAGCGGCCCTGATTCTGGCTGATGTCATTCATGGGCACCGCTAAAAACTGTTGCGCTCGCAAATACTTCGTTGAAAAGTGCTCATGTACGACCTGTACACTGCGCTTTTTCGCCTCGTCTTTGCTTCGCTCGCGATGTTTTTAGCGGTGCCCTCATTTCAAAGGATAACGTAATGACAAAAAGAACAGTACGTGGTAATCCCCGGGTGACAGTAGCACTGATCGGCACCAGCGATAGTGATGTTTCCAGGCTGCCCGGAACAGCTTCTCCGGAACCGGTCGCACAGGTCAACTGACGACGCCTGACTGTCCCATGCATCTTCTCATACAACAGTGTCTGGCCCGTCTGGATCAGGGCACTTTTTTCGCTTCCCGCATCGGAGTGGAAAAAGAAAGCCTGCGCACGACCCGGTCCGGACACCTGGCACAGACGCCCCACCCACCCGCCTGGGGTGCCGCACTGACTCACCCCGCCCTCACGACAGATTATGCCGAGGCACTGACCGAGTTCATCACCCCGCCCCTGACAACACCTGAATCAGTCTGCGACGAGCTGTTGCGCTGGCATGTATATGCCAGCCAGCAACTCACAGAAGAACAATTCTGGGCTGCCAGTATGCCCTGCCGCCTGCCCGCAGATGAGCGGATTCAGGTCGCTGAGTATGGTTCGTCCAATCCGGGACGGATGAAACAACTGTACCGCATCGGCCTGGGACATCGGTATGGTCGCGCCATGCAGGTGATTGCCGGCGTGCATGTGAACTGGTCTCTGCCGGATGAATTCTGGCGACATTATGCCGATCTGATCCGGGCAGATGAACCTGACTGGCGCACTCTGCGGGATGTGCATTCTCTGGGCCTGGTGCGCAATATTGTGCGGTTCGGTTGGCTGATCCCTTATTTATTTGGTGCATCGCCCGTCGTCGGCCGGTCTTTTCTGAACCATGTACCGCAACCACTTGACCGCTGGGACCAACACACCTACTACCAGCCGGATGCCACATCATTACGGCTGAGTGATATCGGCTATCAGAACAATACCGGCTCAGACTGGCTGGTAAATTACAACACAGTACGTGATTATGCCCGCAGCCTGCTGCAGGCAACACTGACTCCCTCACCCGTCTGGCAGAAGATCGGGGTCAAGGTACAGAATCAATATTGCCAGCTGAATGACCACATTCTGCAGATCGAAAACGAATATTACAGTCCGGTACGCCCGAAACAACCGCCCCGCAGCCTGGAAAGCCCGGCAATTGCACTGGTCGAACGCGGCATCAATCATATCGAACTGCGTTCTCTGGACGTCAACCCGTATGCGCCGGTCGGTGTTACCCCGGAACAACTGTATTTTCTGGATGCATTTATGCTGACCTGTCTGCTGGCACCCAGTCCGCCACTGGAACGGCAGGAACAACAGACCAGTCAACACAACCTGCGCCTGATCGCGCAGCAGGGCCGGTCCGCAACATTGACGCTGCAACGTGCGGGCCAGGCAGTCAGCCATCGTACCTGGGGGCATGAACTGCTGCAGGCAATGGAACCGGTATGCGCCTGGCTGGATCAGCAACACAACACTCGCAGCTACACACAAACACTGGCCACCCAACAGGCAAAACTACAGGATCCGGCACTGACACCCTCAGCCCGACTCTGGCATGAGATACAACAGCGACAGGCCGGGTTTTATGAGATAGCCGCTGATTATTCAGCACAACACCATCAGTTTTTTCAGCAACAGACTCTGACCCCTGCTCAACAGCAGCAATGTGAACAGATCAGTGCGGCCTCTCATCAGCAGGCAGCCGAGCTCGCTGCTGCAGAACAGCTGGATTTTGATCAGTTTCTGGCAGATTATTTTACTGCGGTTACCCGCGCAGCCGGAAATCTGGGTTTGCTCTCCACCGCCTGAATTCTATGTCAGCATCATCCGGTCTGCAGCAGCGCGGCCTTACCCTGATCGAATTATTAGTGACGGTGGCAATCATCGGGATTATCACCACCCTGCTGACATTGAATGCCGGTCACTGGCTGAGCGATGCGACCGCACAGACTGAGGCGCAACGGCTGCGTCACAAAATACAGGCATTGTCAGACCAGGCAGTGATTACACAGATGGCGGTGGGTCTGGTGCTGCAGCCGGATACCATACTTATTTTTCAGCACCAGCCACACCGGCAGGATCCGTGGCAGGAACAACGACCACCGATTACACTGGCTGCCGGTATGCGCCTGCTGGTGCCACTAGTTACGGCCACAGACAGCACCGCAAAGGATGATACTAAACCTGAACCACCGGATATCGCATTATATTTAGGTCCGGACGGACGCGCGACACCCCTCCGGCTGGGACTTGAGGATACACACAGCCGCTGTTATCTGAATATCAATACCGCCGTTGGCATCACGCTGAGCGACTGTACCGGATCGCCTGCAGACAGAGACTCGGGTTGATATTAGCATGATCCGGGGCTGTTCACCGAGGTACGTCATAAACCCATCCGTGGGGGCTCGGCTGCGACCATCCAAGCCGCAGACGCCCTCGGAAACAGTCCCGAATCATGCCTTCCAGCGCGGCGTTACAGCCACCTGTGTCACTATTTTCAAGCAGGCACCATCCGGGAGTGTTGGTGCCTGTAGTTACAACATAAGGAGTCAGAATGATGAAGATGCGTGCTGCAGTTGCCTGGGAACCGGATCAACCCCTGCAGATTGAGCAGGTTGATCTGGCAGCACCACGAGCTGGTGAAGTACTGATCCGGCTGGCCGCGACGGGTGTGTGTCACACAGATGCGTTTACCCTGTCCGGGGCCGATCCGGAAGGTGCCTTTCCATGTGTGCTGGGCCATGAGGGTGCCGGTGTCGTAGTGGAATGCGGGCCGGGCGTGACGCTGGTACAACCGGATGATCATGTGATTCCGTTGTATATCCCGGAGTGTGGCAATTGTGTGTATTGTCATTCCGATAAAACAAACCTGTGCCAGTCGATCGCAAAGACGGTCTGGACCGGTTATATGCCGGATGGTACGCGGCGGTTGTCCTGTGGCGGGAAGCCGCTGTTTCACTATATGGGGACCTCAACCTTCGCGGACTATACGATAGTGCCGGAGATTGCGCTGGCTAAGGTGAATCGGGCCGCGCCGCTGGATAAGGTATGTCTGTTAGGTTGCGGCATTACCACCGGTATTGGTGCGGTGCGCAATACAGCTCAGGTGCAGCCGGGCACGACGGTCGCTGTATTTGGTCTGGGAGGGATCGGACTGAGTGTGATTCAGGGTGCTGTGATGGCACAGGCAGCGCGGATTATTGCAGTCGATATCAATCCGGATAAATTTGCGCTGGCACGCGATCTGGGTGCGACCGATTGCCTGAATCCGCAGGACGTCAGTGTGCCGGTACAGGAGGCGATTGTTGAACTGACGGATGGTGGGGTGGATTATTCGTTCGAGTGTATCGGCAATGTTGAGGTGATGCGTGCCGCGCTGGAATGTACCCACCTCGGTTGGGGGGTGTCGGTGATTATCGGCGTGGCCGGTGCCGGGCATGAAATTCAGACACGCCCCTTTCAGCTGGTGACTGGTCGCACTTGGAAGGGCTCTGCATTTGGCGGGGTGAAGGGGCGTTCACAATTGCCCGGTTATGTCGATCAGTATCTCGCGGGTGATATTGAACTGGATAAGATGGTGACGCACACGATGCCGCTGGAAGATATCAACCAGGCATTTGATCTGATGCATGCCGGGCAGAGCATTCGTTCCGTCGTCCTGCTGCAGGAGTCCGTCTGATGATCCGGTTAGTTGAGCAGATTAAGGAATTCGACGGCGTTCTGCATTTATATCAGCATGATTCTGAGGTCTGCGGCTGTACCATGTCATTCACGGTGTATCTGCCACCGCAGGCGGAACAGAATGAAGTGCCGGTGTTGTGGTGGTTGTCCGGCCTGACCTGCACCGATGAAAATTTCCGGGTGAAGGCGGGCGCACAACGGTATGCTGCCGAACTGGGCATCGCGCTGGTGCTTCCGGATACCAGTCCACGAGGGATACAGGTACCAGATGATGCGGCGTATTATCTGGGACAGGGTGCGGGGTTTTATGTGAATGCAACGCAGTCGCCCTGGTCGCGTCATTTCCGCATGTATGACTATATCACGCAGGAGCTGCCGGCGACCCTGGCTGGTCTGCGGTTACCTCTGAGTGACCGGCAATCCATTGCCGGGCATTCGATGGGTGGACATGGTGCGCTGGTCGTGGCACTGAACAATCCCGGCAGATTTCGTTCAGTCTCAGCCCTGGCACCGATCTGTCATCCGACACGCAGTACCTGGGGCAGGCAGATCTTCCGGACCTATCTGGGTGAGGATCAGGCGGCCTGGCAGAAGTATGACGCTTACTGCCTGATACAACAGGGTGCTGCGGCGTTACCGGTGCTGGTGGATCAGGGCACGGCGGACGAATTTTATCCGCAGGAGTTGCTGACAGAAGATCTGGTGGCAGCATGTCGGCCCCGTGATTTTCCGGCAAACATCCGGTTACAACCCGGATATGACCACAGTTTTCACTTTGTCGCGACCTTTATCGGCGAGCATTTACGCTGGCATGACGAGTACCTCTGACTATCAGACACGATTCAGACTGATGTGGGCTGGTATGCCGAAGCCATGCAACTTTTAATGGTGCTGACTTCAGTATGAGCATGACCTGGGTTTATTCTCCGAGGGGCGTACCCTGGATAACGCTGGTACTGAGATCACTACATCAGTCTGCATCGCACCGGGGGTGCAGAAAACAGTTTTTGATTTGCGTTGAATCCGCTATCATGCGGCATAATTTCGCTATCTGCCCCGGGTTCTTCCGGGTGATGCAGATACTCAGATTGACCTGTTGCCCTGAATGATGGACGAGCCTGTGAGTCAGAATCCGCCACAAGACGAGAAAACAACCCTGTACTGCTCTTTCTGTGGAAAAAGTCAGCACGAAGTGCGTAAGCTGATCGCGGGGCCTACTGTGATGATCTGCGATGAATGCGTGGATCAGTGCAATGATATTATTCTGGAAGAACTGGAAGATGAATCGGCAGAAGCGACGCAGGGGCTGCCGACACCACGAGCCATCAAGGCCAGCCTGGATGAGTATGTGATCGGCCAGGAACAGGCAAAAAAGGTGCTCTCGGTCGCGGTATACAACCACTACAAACGCCTGTCGATGACGGGTCAGCCGGAAGAGGTTGAGATCTCAAAGAGTAATATTCTGCTGATTGGCCCGACCGGTTCGGGTAAGACCCTGCTGGCAGAAACCCTGGCACGGATGCTGGATGTGCCGTTTGTGATTGCTGATGCGACCACCCTGACTGAAGCCGGTTATGTTGGTGATGATGTCGAGCATGTGATCCAGCAGTTGTTGCAGAAATGTGATTATGATGCGGATAAGGCGCAGACCGGCATCATCTATATTGACGAGATTGATAAGATTTCACGTCGTTCAGAAAACACCTCAATCACCCGTGATGTCTCTGGCGAAGGGGTGCAGCAGGCCTTGCTGAAGCTGATAGAAGGCACCGTTGCGGCCATCCCGCCACAGGGCGGGCGCAAGCACCCGCAGTCTGACTTTCTGCATATTGATACCTCAGATATTCTGTTTATTGTTGGCGGCGCGTTTGACGGACTGGAAAAAGTGATCCGGCAACGTTCCGAACAGGGCGGGATCGGATTTAATGCGGAAGTGCACAGTAAGGACGATAAGCAGAATCTGGGTGAGACCTTACGCCAGGTAGAGTCTGAAGACCTGGTTCGGTATGGTCTGATACCGGAACTGATCGGGCGGCTGCCGGTGATCGCGACGCTGGAAGAACTGGACGAAGCGGCACTGATCACTATTCTGACTGAGCCGAAAAATGCCCTGGTCAGACAATATCAGCACTTATTTGGTATGGAAGGTGCCGGACTGGAGTTTCGTCCGGATGCACTGCAGGGTATTGCCCGGAAGGCCCTGAAGCGTAAAACTGGTGCACGGGGTTTGCGCACCATACTGGAACATGTCCTGCTGGACGTGATGTATGATCTGCCGTCGCTGGAGGCAGTGAGCAGAGTGGTGGTAGACAAATCTGCGATACAGGGCCACAGTGCACCGCTGATCGTGTACGACGGGGATAAGGAAGACAAGGTTGCTGCCAGTGAATGAAGTCAGGAACAGAGTATGCAGATCATTCTGAATGATGATGAGGTCGTGTTACCGCTGCTGCCGCTGCGGGATGCTGTGGTGTATCCGCAGATCGCATTGCCATTGTTTGTCGGGCGTGAAAAATCAATGCAGGCACTGCATGCAGCGATTCGTGCAGACAAGCGCATTCTGATCGTTGCGCAGAGAGTGACCGGAGAAAAAGAACCGGATACTGACGATCTGCATGAGATTGGTGTCGTGGCCCGGCTGGTGCAGCTGATGCGGCTGCCAGATGGTACGCATAAGGCACTGGTCGAAGGAGAGCACCGGGTGCGGTTGCATGATATCGTGGCGACAGATGATGGTCTCACGGCGCGTTATCATCTGCTGGCAGAGCAGCTGATGCCGGACGAGCGCGAACAGGCGGTGATGATGCGCTCAGTCAACAACCAGTTTGCGCAGTATGCAAAGTTAAATCAGCGTATACCGCCGGATCTGGTGACGATGCTGGCCGGACTGAAGGTCCTGTCACATCTGGTTGACAGTGTGGCGGCACAAGTCAGTCTGAAGCTTAAAGATAAGCAGGCCCTGCTTGAGATACTGGATGTGGGGCAGCGTGCGGAACACCTGCTGGCACTGATGCAGGATAAAAACGAGTTACTGGATCTGGAAAAAAATCTGCACAAACGGGTGCGGGATCAGATAGAAAAAAATCAGCGCGAATATCTGTTACACGAAAAGATGAAGGCACTGCAGAAAGAAATGCGTTCTGTTGGCAGTGAATCGGGTGAGCTGGCAGCAGCCAGTGAAACTGAGCAGCTGGAGAAAAAAATCAACAGTCTGCGGATGGGCAAAGAAGCGAAAGACAAAGCCAGGGCGGAACTTAACAAACTCAGCATGCTGGCACCCATGTCCTCCGAAGCTGGTGTGGTGCGCAGCTATCTGGATGTCCTGCTGAAGGTGCCGTGGAGCAGGCGCAGCCGGGTTGGTACGGACATCCGGCAGGCGCAGACGATACTGGACGAAGATCATTATGGTCTGGAAAAGGTTAAAGAACGGATACTGGAATATCTCGCAGTACAACAGCGGGTACGTAAATTAAAGGGTCCGATCCTGTGCCTGGTCGGACCGCCCGGTGTGGGCAAGACATCGCTTGGCGAATCCATCGCCCGGGCGACACGGCGTAAATATGTGCGCATGGCACTTGGCGGAGTGCGGGATGAGGCTGAAATTCGCGGGCACCGCCGTACCTATGTCAGTGCCCTGCCGGGTAAGATCATTCAGGGGTTATCCCGGGTTGGTGTGAAAAACCCGCTGTTTCTGCTGGATGAGATCGACAAAATGGCGATGGATGCACGTGGCGATCCGGCATCCGCATTACTGGAAGTGCTGGATCCGGAACAGAATCATACCTTTCAGGATCATTATCTGGAACTGGATTTCGATCTGTCTGATGTGATGTTTGTCGCGACCGCGAACAGCCTGAATATACCGGCACCCCTGCTGGACCGGATGGAAGTGATCCGTTTATCTGGCTACACCGAAGACGAAAAAATCAATATTGCTGAAAATTATTTATTTCCGAAGCAGATAAAAAACAACGGACTGGAGACAGACGAATTACAGGTTGTACCGGAATCCATTCGGGATATCGTACGTTACTATACTCGTGAGGCGGGTGTGCGTGGCCTCGAGCGTGAGGTTGCGAAGGTCTGTCGTAAGGTTGTCAAGGGTTTAGTGACACGGACAGAAACGGCAAAGCATGTTAAGCTGACCATGGAGGAGCTGGAAAAATATCTGGGTGTGCAGCGGTTTCGTTATGGCCGGGCGGAAGAAACGGATCAGATCGGGCAGGTTGCGGGCCTGGCCTGGACCGAAGTCGGCGGTGAACTGCTGCGGATAGAGGCAGAGCTGACCCCGGGAAAAGGGCGGTTAGTACACACCGGCAAACTGGGCGATGTGATGAAAGAATCCATCCAGGCTGCCCTGACCGTAGTCCGTGCGCGAGCGGCCAGTCTCGGGCTGGCAGAAGATTTTCATCGTACTCTGGACGTGCATATCCATGTGCCGGAAGGGGCGACACCGAAAGACGGGCCGAGTGCCGGTATCAGTATGAGCACCGTACTGGTGTCTGCTCTGACGAAGATCCCGGTACGTGCTGATGTGGCGATGACCGGAGAAATCACATTGCGTGGTGAAATCCTGCCGATCGGTGGTCTGAAAGAAAAGCTGCTGGCGGCGCATCGTGGTGGTATCCGGACTGTGATTATTCCGTCCGAAAATGAACGTGATCTGACTGAAATCCCGGATAATATCAAGGAAAACCTGGCAATACGACCAGTGCGCTGGATAGATCAGGTATGGGATATGGCTTTATCACGAGTACCGGCACCGCGTCGGGCGGATGACGAGGCCCCGCTGGTACTGGACGATATCGTCAGCGGTGATATTACGACCACACCTGAACTGACGCAGCACCACTGATCAGGTGGGCTCTATGGGTTCCTCTGAGTGACTGTGCTGTTTCGTTTTTGCTTCGCGCGTGACGTTTTCAGAAGTGCCCTTATGTAACAGGAGGTAAGTATGAACAAAAGTGAGTTAATCTTTAATATAGCTGATCGGGCAGAAGTCCCCAGAGCAACCGCTGCCGGGGTGTTAGAAGCCATGGTAGAGACCATCGGTGAGACACTGGCAGCAGGTGATACGGTGGCGATTCCCGGCTTTGGCACCTTCAGTGTACGGGAGCGGGCTGCCCGTACCGGGCGTAATCCCAGAACCGGAGAATCCATACAGATACCGGCATCCAGAGCACCTGCGTTTAAGTCTGGCAAGACACTGAAGGATGCGTTAAACTAGATCACTGTGGGTGCTTAGCTCAGTTGGGAGAGCATCGCCCTTACAAGGCGAGGGTCGCAGGTTCGAGCCCTGCAGCACCCACCACAGGATGAGGAGTGGTAGTTCAGTTGGTTAGAATACCGGCCTGTCACGTCGGTGGTCGCGGGTTCGAGTCCCGTCCACTCCGCCAGTCAATGGCTCGCCACGAAAGGGTATCTTATGATGCCCTTTTTTTATGCCCACAAATTTAAGAAAAACGTCATGTTGCAAGCTATCAGACAGCGTGCCCGGGGCTGGGTCGCCTGGGTCATCGTACTCCTGATCAGTATCCCGTTTGCGTTATTCGGTATACAGGAATATTTCGGTGTCAGTGCGGATCCGGTAGTCGCCGTTGTGGAAGGCACAGAGATCAAACGCAGCGAACTGGAGCGCCGGTTACGTGATTTCCGGGCCACCATGCGGCGTGTTCTGGGGGATAATTATCGTGCGGAACTGTTTGATGAGGCGCGTCTCACGCAGCAGGTGCTGGACACCATGGTTGACGAAAAAGCCCTGCAGCAGGCGATGGCTGACTGGAATATGCAGCCAACCGATGCACAGGTACGTACACTGATACAGAGCATACCAGCCTTTCAGCGTGAGGGAACGTTTGATGCCGCACTGTATCGTACGGCATTGCGCCAGCAGGGTGTGACCAGTGCCTTTTTTGAGCAACAGGTGCGTCAGGATATCGTCCTGCGCCAGTTTGACACCGGCTGGCAGAACAGTCACTTTGTGACGGAACAGAAACTGCAGGATTTTATCCGGTTAGAGACACAGAAACGGGCGATACGATACGTTCGGATCCCCGTGACGTCCCCGGACTTTGCAGCTGTCACAGAAGCGCAGATAGCAGCGTATTATCAGCAACATCCTGACAGGTACACTATACCGGAACGGGTGAAGCTGGCTTATCTGCATCTGTCAGAAGACACGCTGGGGCAGCAGATTGAACCGGATGAGGCTGCCCTGCAGGCTTATTTTGCCGAACATCAGGATGAATTCACAGTACCGGAAGAACGCAGGTTACGTCATATCCTGATTGCACAGCAGGCAGGTGATGAGGGGGCGCAACTGGCACAGGCACAGGTACTGCTGACCCGACTGCGCGCCGGAACAGATTTTGCTGAACTGGCCCAGGCACATTCAGAAGATCCCGGCTCGGCTGAAAAGGGCGGAGATCTCGGCTGGATGGAACGGGATGCCTTTGTGCCGCCATTTGCCGAGGCTGCATTCAGCCTGGCAGAGGGTGGTCTGAGTGAGCCGGTGCAGACAGAATTCGGGTATCATCTGATCCTGCTGGAAGGCATACGCGGAGGGCAGCCGGATTTTGCGGCCCGGCGCGCTGAAGTGGTAGCGGCCTATCGGGCACAACAGGTGGAGACCCTGTATTACGATGAATTTGAACGTCTGGCGGCGATGGTGTACGAAGACCCGGATAATCTGCAGTCTGCGGCAGACTTACTGAACCTGCCGATTCAGGAGACTGGCTGGCTGACACGTTCCGGAACCTTTCCTGAACCGCTGAACACTGAAAAAATCAGGAATGTGGCGTTTTCTTCTGAAGTGCTGCAGGGCAATAATAGTGAATTGACAGAGCTCGGTCCGGTCAATGCGATCGTGTTGCGGGTGGCAGAATATCAGGCAGCAACACGTCGGCCATTAGCTGAGGTCAGAGAACAGATTGGGACGCGTATTGCAGCAGATCAGGCAACAGCACAGACCCGGCAGCAGGGAGAACAGATATTGCAGGCCCTGCAGACCGGGGGAGTGTTTACAGAACTGGTACAGGACTGGGTACCGACGCAGACAGTGCTGGAACGGCATACAGAACAGGTACCGCAGGCCGTGGCGCAGGCTGTGTTTGCAGCACCCGGCCCGGCACCGGAACAACCTCGTTATGTGGGTGTGATGACAGAAGAGGGCTACTATATCGTGTCTGTTGATCAGGTCAGAGAAACATCATCTGAACAACGGGATGCAGCGTTAGTTGATCAGTACCGGAAACAGCAGGAAGCACAGCAACGGCATATGGAATATCGTGAGTTACATCAGACCATACGGGATGATATGGACATCAGCATTAGCGGGACATGATGTTTGCTCAGAAACATAATCTCAGGAGGGATTAGATGATGAAAAAATCAGTTTGTTTTTCTGTTCTGAACTATCTTGTGTTGATACTGCTGTCGGGTTGTACGATACCGGAACCGGAACCGAAATCTGTATCAGAACCTGATCCGGTACCAGTACCAGAGGTCAGGCCGGAACCGGAACCGGAACCGGAACCGGAACCGGAACCGGAACCGGAACCGGAACCGGAAC
>CAWUJM010000032.1:0-21775 GCA_963922685.1 uncultured Gammaproteobacteria bacterium
CCGAGGGCGTCTGCGGCCATGGATGGCCGCAGCCGAGCCCCCAGGACGGGTATTCCGGCGACCCTCGGAGAGCAGATCAGAATAACGCTTGCCAGAAACCTGTGGTAGCAAATCACCACATCAGTTTGAATCACGCCCCTGATCACTTGTTCGGTAGATAAGTGTATTTGTAAGTCACCTAAAGGAAGATAACTGCTTGTACCGTCACGAGTTTGCCAGATCATTTCTCCCGATAGTAGTGACTTTCTATGCCTGACTACTCAGCTGCCCTTTATTCAGCATTACCTGAAATTTTTTTACTCAGCTGTACCTGCCTGATTCTGATTACCGATGTCTTTCTGCATCGCACCACAAAATCACTCACCTGCCTGCTCAGCCTGGCTGCCTTAGCCGGAACCTTCTTCCTTACCCTCCACGTCAGCAGCCCGGAAACCCAGCTATTATTCGCAGACAGCTACATCCGCGATCCTGCCTCAGACCTGATCAAGCTTGGCCTGCTCGCCATCACCTTTCTGGCCCTGGTCTACGCGCAGGATGACTTATCTGAGCAGGGGCTATTGCGGGGTGAATATTTCACCTTGGTGCTGTTTGCAACCCTGGGTATGCTGGTGATTACTTCAGCACATAGCTTCCTCACCCTGTATCTGGGCCTGGAGCTACTTGCGCTCAGCCTGTATAGCCTGGTCCCCTTCAATCGCGACTCTGCCACGGGCTCAGAAGCCGGTATCAAATATTTTGTGCTCGGTGCACTTGCCTCAGGCATGCTGTTATATGGTGTTTCGATGTTATATGGTGCAACCGGCGCACTTACCTTTACAGATGTCACTGCGGCGATACAGACAGGTCAGGTTGATCAGACTTTCCTGACCTTCGGTTTAGTCTTTATTGTCATCGGGATTGCGTTCAAGTTTGGTGCCGTGCCGTTTCATATGTGGGTGCCCGACGTATATCAGGGTGCGCCCACCTCGGTGGTGTTATTCTTAAGCAGTGCACCCAAAATTGCGGCATTCGCCTTGGCACTCCGGCTGTTAGCGGATGGTCTGCCGGATCTGGCAGCACACTGGCAGAACATGCTGGCGATTCTGGCAGTACTGTCAATGGCGCTGGGGAATGTGATCGCCATTGCCCAGACCAATATCAAACGGATGTTCGCTTATTCAACAATCGCACATGTCGGATTTATCTTTCTGGGTCTGCTGGCAGCAAATGAGAAGGGGTACGCAGCTGCGTTATTTTACAGTCTGGTGTATGCCCTGACGGCGGTTGGCGGTTTCGGTGTGCTGGCGATACTCAGTCGCCAGGGCCTGAATGCAGAACAGATTGATGACCTGCGCGGACTGCATCAACGCAGCCCATGGATCGCCCTGATGATGTTACTGCTGTTATTTTCGATGGCAGGCGTCCCACCGACTGTGGGCTTTTTTGCTAAATTGTTCGTGTTAGAAGCGATCATCAGCCTGGATCAGATCGGTCTGGCCGTGATCGCCGTCTTTTTTTCTATCATCGGGGCTTATTACTACCTGCGGGTGATCAGGGTGATGTATTTTGATCAGCCGGATGCCGCTACCCTGCCGGTGCGTATCACGTCTGGTAGCGCAGCTGCACTCAGTGTGAATGGCCTGTCAGTACTGGCACTGGGTGTATTTCCTGCCACGTTACTGGCACTCTGCCAGGCTGCGTTCAGCCCTTAAGAAGACACATGATCCGGGGCCTGTTTCATCCACCGGCCTTGTTAGGTGTTGATTTCTGTCCTGAGCATGTGCGTCTGATTCAGCTGGGTCTGCGCCGCCGCTGGCGTAGCACCCATTATTGCGTTGAAGAATGTGTCATTCAGCCGGTACAACACTATACACCTGAACCGGATAGCGCGACTGCCATAAGCCACGCCCTGCGGCAGGCAGTACAACACACCGGGATACGAACCCGCCAGGTTGCTGTGGCATTATCTGATTCAGCCGTGATCAGCAGAACCATGACACTGCCAGACGTCCCGGCTGACGAGATGGAACACCGGGTCAGACTGGAAGCCGCCGAACAGATTCCGTTTCCGCTAGCCGAAGCCGCGCTGGATTTTGCCACTCTGGGTCCTTCTGCTCAGGCAATGGGCCAGGTTGAGGTCCTGCTGGTTGCAGCACGCCGTGAGACAGTTGAGCAACACATCGCCATCGTGCAGGCCGCTCATCTGCAATGCCGGATTGTGGACAGTCTGCCACTGGTCATGCAACGCGCCTATCACACATTTTTCCAGTTTCAGGCAACAGATCATCTGCCTTATGCCTTGCTGGATACCAGCCATAACCACTGTCATCTGGTCGTGTTTCTGGGCAACACGCTGGTCTGTCAGCACAGCACCCCGGCAACTTCCGATCAGATCGTGCAGACTGTCTGTGAACAATTGCACAACTGTCTCCATTCCGAGCGTCCACTGGCCGGTCTCTGGCTCGCGGGCCCCCATGCCGCCAGCATCACCGAACCGCTGGCAGCACATCTGAAGATTCCCGTCGCCTTCGCCAATCCATTCATCCGGATGACACGACGTCCTGACGTCCCCGTGTTATCACCCGATCATGAAGCACCAGGTATGCTCACTGCCTGCAGTCTCGCCTTACGCCGCTTCGACACACAGCATGGTTCGTATTAACCTGTTACCCTGGCGCGAGACACAACAGGCCCAGCGTCGCCGCCAGTTTCTCCGCCTGTTTCTGGTTTCTGTACTCGCCACATCACTGATGCTGATTACGCTGTATGGGTACAATCTCCACTCACTGCAGACGTACACCGAACAGAACCGGGAGCTGGAACATCGCATGCGCGAGCTGATCAGGCCGCTCAGTGCAGCAGATCAATTGATACAGCAGCAGACAGCCTTGTACGAATACAAAGACCGGGTCTATAATTGGCAAATCAATCAGGCACAAAGCGTGCGTTTACTGGATGAACTGGTCAATACACTGCCGACAACACTCACGCTGCACCAGATGACGCAACAAGGCGAACAGATCACACTACAGGGCCAGGCCACTGCATCGCGGGACATCTCAGTCTATATTCGTCAGCTGGCGACCAGTCCCTGGTTGCGTGATCCGCAGCTTACCATCACAACACCAGACGAACAGACCGGTGTACACCAGTTTCGCGTCACCGTACGCCATGTACCTGTCCCTGTCTTATCCGGCACACCATGAACGATCCGGAGCTGACCCGTATCGGCACCTGGTCATTGCCGTCACGGCTGATCGTTATCCTGTCAGCCTGTCTGCTCCTGACTGGCATCGCTTATGTCACCCTGTTGCACACTCAGCAGCAGCAACTGACGCAGGTGCAGAACCGGTACCACCATTTACGCAGTACTTTTGAGCAACAACACGCCAGGACAGCGCAATTACCCCGGCAACAGGTCAGTTATACCGCTCTGCGCCATGCACTGGATCAACAGGTACAGCCTGATACAGCACCTACCAGTACCGCTGACCTGCTGATCGCTGTTTCACAGATTGGTCTGGGTACTGATGTGAATTTTGTCGCCTTCCAGCCACAACCCGGTATCACACATGATCTGTATATCGAGACCCCGGTCACGCTGAGTGTGACCGGACATTATCATAGCTTAGCCAGCTTCATCAGCAATCTCGCCCGACATCCGGGGATCATGACCCTGCACGATATCGTGTTACAACGTGCTGACCCAACTAGCAGAAAACATCCGCCACTCAGCCTGAACTTCACCCTGAAGGCATACCAGCCCACGACCAGACAGACATCATCCAGGGCCATATTGTCACCCCTGCCTGTGCTCCCTGAGATCCCGCCTGTTATTTATGCTGCAGCGGGTCGCCGTGATCCGTTCACGCCACCGAAATCCACCCGGCCCGTCAGACAGCCAGCCAAGTCACAGGGCGTGCTGCAACAATACGCCCTGAACACACTGGATATGGTCGGTACCATCAACGCTCAGCAACAGCAACGAGGCCTATTACAAAGCCCGGATGGTCTGATACATCAGGTCAGAATCGGCAGCTATGTCGGCCGACATCAGGGGCGCGTTCAGGCGATTCACCCGGACAGAATCATTGTGGACGAGCATCAGGACGCCGACCGGAAGGTACATCACATCACCCTGCGCCAGACGACGCCAAAAACAAACGAAACTCCGTCCGGGCCGTGAATCACGCCCATTTGCTGACAGATGCAACAAGCGATGCGATTCAAACTGATGTGGGCTGGTACCCCAAAGCCATGAAGCTTAATGGAACCCACCTCATCAACACGTCCCAGGGCTGTGGTTGTCCAGCCGCAGAGGCCCTCGAAGAGCCATGACCGGATAACGCTGGCACTGAGATCACCCGTCAGTTTAAATCACCTCCTGATGAAGATAGCCAAACACACACTGTCTGGTTATAATGCAAACTACCTATGCTCGACTTCCAGAAACAATATTTGATGTATCTTCTCAAAAGGAAGACAGCATTTCTGGTTACAGACAGAATCAGCATACCCTGGGATTCTGATCTGAAACAGCCTTCAAGGCCCCTCTGAAAACCTTGTACGCGAAACAAAAGTATGACGAAAGCCCGGTATACAAAAAATACCTCGGCATTTTTCAACTCAGTTTTTGCGAGCAGGAAAAAATGTTCAGAGGTACTCTTCAGATGTTTCTGACATCGGGAAAAACCGTTGCGTTAATGGACTATCAGTATCATATTCACCAAAACCTGAGTTGATTAACACTACCTGTTCTTTATCAATGAAAGGTTTAATAAACAGGGTTTAAAGTTATGAAAAACAGCATTTTACTCAGCCTGCTCCCAGTAATTTTAACTACACAGACCGCATGGGCAGCCTGTACCGGCGGATTGGATATGAATGGTAATAGCATTATTAATGCGACCATGAACGGCATCGAAGAAAAATCTCCGGTTATCACAACTGATTATGTAAAAAAAATATTGTCCGGTAATAATGGATTTTCTGTCAGCGAAAAGTATCATCGCGCACCAGCAGCATCCTGGTATGACGCTATGGCTTATTGTGAGGCCCTTGAATCCCCGGAAAGAAATAGCGACGATAGTATTATTTATACTGACTGGCGACTCCCGAGTGCTTCTGAAATGTTTTCTCTCTGTAAGCAGGACGGTGTCTTTATGCAATTCCATGAGAAATACGAACCAGTGAAACTGAAAAATCAGAAAAATAATATGAATACCATGGTGATTGATACCGACATGATTGACACAAAATACTATCGATATGCCTCCAGTTTCTGCAGAAGATTTCCTGATGATACATCGCGCAAAACACTAGTAAATCAGCATTATGGCATATTTCTGAGAGACGTTCACTACACTTATGACGGATTTGACTCAAAGTTCTTCAGTCAGGACAATAAACGCGGCAGACTGACAACAAATTATAGTATTGTCTCTTCATTTGAGCCACACCTTTCTCATGTCATGAAGGCACCATTGCCTTTTTCACCAGAAATTAACACAAAAAATACCCTTCATGCCTATTGTGTGCGCTGATAAACTTAGTCTGTGTTAAACGCAGCTGCGAGCTTCTTTGTTGTAAAAAAAGAAGCTCGTTTCAGATAGTGACGCATATCAACTCTATCCTGCCTGATTTTCTTTCAACATAATAACTCTCTCCATGAGCAGCATCTCATGTTGCTGTCTATGCTTTTATCCGGATTAACCCTTCACTCTAAGAAGGGTTTTACACTGATTGAGCTGCTCACTACAATTGCAATTATTAGTATATTCATAACATCAGGTTTACATTATTACCATTACTATATCAGAGAAACGCACTTAAACGTTACAAAAATGAACGCGCAAAGCCTGCGTATATTCCTGACAGATTATTATCTGCGACATGGCACTTATCTGCCTGTTAAAGCACAGAACATTTATAATAAAAAGGAACTCTATACATATTTCGGCTGGCAGCCGGAAGGCGATAACAATCAATATACCTATACTGTCACGCTAACAGAGCAGAGCTGGGACATTGTTGTTACCCGGCTATCAGGAAGAAACTGGCTGCGCTGTGAACAACGAATGAAACACTGTTGTGACTCAGGTACGCCGGATGCAACACTATCAGCCTGCCCGTGATTTCGTCGCATCAGATCTGCTACAACAAATCTCTGACTATCTTACTCGCCATGATCTCCTGAATTCAAAGAAGAAAGACCAGGTTATAAATTTGGCGGTCACATCGGAACAAGGACTGATTGCGACGCTGGTTGATCAACACCAACTCTCACCAACGACGCTGGCACATATGATGTCCTGTATTTATGGTCTGCCATTGCTTGATCTGGACGTCATTGCCATAAACCAGACAAATCTGGTCCCGAACGCCGTAATACAGCGATATCAGATCGTACCACTGTGGCAACGCGGTCATCAGCTGTTTATCGGCGTGGCCGATCCGAGCCACTTAAACAACCTGGTCGGACTGCAATTTGAGACCGGAATGTCAATCCGGTTAGTTGTGATTGAGCTGGACAAACTCCGGCATCAGATCAACTTAACATTAGCCGATGAAACATCAGATGCCCTGCTGGACGAGGCACTGTTACGTTTAACTGACGAACTGCCACCACATCCGGGCCAGCAGGCTGACAATACACAGATAGATGCAGCACCGCTGGTACGCTACGTGAACCAGATATTGGCAGACGCGATCCGGTCAGGGGCATCTGACATCCATTTTGAGCCTTATGAAGGCCATTATCGCATCCGCTTTCGCGCAGATGGCATACTCTGCGAGAAAGCATCACCGCCGACAGCGATCGCTGCCCGGCTGACCGCGCGTCTGAAGGTGATGTCCTGCCTGGACGTAACAGAACGCAGATTGCCACAGGATGGCCGACTCAGAGTCCAGCATACCCCACAACCGGCTGTCGACTTCCGGGTCAGCACCTGCCCGACTTTGCACGGTGAAAAAATCGTACTGCGCGTTCTGACTACAGCAAATACAACCTTACAGATCTCAGGCCTGGGGCTGGAGGAACATCAGCAGACTGTCTTGTTAAACGCATTACAGCGTCCGGACGGCATGATCCTGGCAACCGGGCCAACCGGCAGTGGCAAAACCATGTCACTGTATGCGATTCTGAATCAGCTCAATCAGCCGGACGTCAACATCTCTACTGTGGAAGATCCAGTTGAAATTCAGCTGCCGGGCATCAATCAGGTAAACGTCAATCTGAAAGCAGGGCTGGATTTCGCAACAGCATTACGAGCATTTTTACGCCAGGATCCGGATATTCTGATGGTAGGCGAAATGCGCGATCTGGAAACCGCCGAAATCGGTATCAAGGCCGCGCAGACCGGCCATCTGGTACTGACAACGCTGCACACCAACGATGTGGCACAAAGCCTGTTACGCCTGACTTATCTGGGTATTCCGGCATTTCACATCGCTGCATCCATCAATCTGATTATGGCCCAGCGCCTGGTGCGTTGTTTATGCCCGGCCTGCAAACAGATTGACAACCCGGGCCCGACTGCTCTGCAGGACGCAGGTCTTACACCAGAAGAGATTGCGAATGACCTGCTGATTTACCGGGCGGTCGGCTGTGACCTATGCACAGATGGTTATCAGGGCAGAACCGGTATCTTTGAAATTGTACCGATCAGTGAAACATTGGGTCGCCTGATGCTGGATGGTGCCAACTCATTAAATATCCGTGCCCGGATTCGCCAGGAAGTCCAGTCAGATCTGTATACCGCAGGCCTGCATAAAGTCAAAGCCGGGATCACCAGTCTGGCTGAGATCGGTCGCGTTATTGCAGCCCCATGACCATGCGCTTTATATGGCATGGCAAAGATACCAGAGGCCACGAGGTCACAGGTGAACTTGATAGCACCAGTGCCGCCATGGCGCGGGCAATCTTACGTCGGCAGAACATCACACCGCTCACCATCAAACCGGTCCGGCATCGTCTGCAACGTATCAGACGGCGCATCTCCCGCAAAGACATCGCAGTATTTGCACGCCAGCTGGCTGCGATGCTGAACGCCGGGGTGCCACTGGTGCAATCATTTCAGATAATTGCTGACAGCAGCGATAACCCGGCACTGCGCGACCTGCTGCGACACATCAGACAGGAGCTAACTCGGGGTACGACCCTGTTTTCTGCTCTGCGTCAGCATCCGAAACAGTTTGATGACTTATTCTGTTACCTGGTTCAGGCCGGAGAGCAGGGTGGCGTTCTGGAGACGCTGCTGGATCAACTCGCCACCCATCAGGAACAGATTGAATCACTGAAGGCCAGCGTCCGTAAGGCGATGTATTATCCGCTGACGGTTCTTGGCGTTGCACTCATCATCACCTGCCTGATCATGATATTTGTCGTGCCCCAGTTTCAGGTGTTATTCAGCAGCTTCGGCGCAGACCTGCCCTTGTTTACCCGGCTGATTGTGGCACTTTCCACAATGATCGGCACCTATTGGTGGCTGATCGCGCTGACTCTGGCCGTATTCAGTACACTGGTCGTTGTTACCTGGCACCGTTCTGCTGCGCTGCGCACCTGGACGGAACAACTGTCATTTGCGTTACCCGTAATCGGCAGGATCCGACATAAGGCCGTATTAGCCAGATTCAGCCGTACTACCGCGATTCTGTTTGCTGCAGGTATTCCACTCACTGACACCCTGGCAGCAGTTGCCGGTGCCACCGGCAGCATCCTGTATCATCGGGCCGTTCTGGAAATACGTGATCAGGTTGCCACCGGACAGTCATTGCACCAGATATTACAGCAGCATGTACTTTTTCCACCACTGGTCGTACAGATGGTTGCCATTGGTGAAGAATCCGGCTCTCTGGATGCTATGCTGAATAAGACAGCTGACTTTTACGAAGAAGCTGTAGACCATGCGGTTAACGGCCTGAGCAGCCTGCTGGAACCTGTGATCATGATCGTTCTGGGGCTGCTGATCGGTGGCCTGGTCATCGCATTGTACCTGCCGGTCTTTCAGCTGGGTTCGGTCATATCAAGCCATTAAAAACTGCTGTCGGTTATATGTCCGGGGCAGGCTGATTTTTTTGTGTTATAAACACGACACTCTTTCCAGATAGCGGCACCGAACCCGATACAAGCTAAGGTGACCTACAAATACACTTATACCGAACAAGTGATCAGGGGCTGCTCCGAGGGCGTCTGCGGCCATGGATGGCCGCAGCCGAGCCTCCATGGACGGGTATTCTGGCGACCCTCGGAGCAGCCCCTGACGGGTAACGCCGAAACGAATTTTATGTGCCCCGGCTATTACGCCACATCAGTTTGAATCACACCCCGGCAACAAGCTGAGCGTATCACATACAATGGTATGAATTAATTCAGAGATCGCCTAATGTCGTCATGATAAGCATAGAAACAGTTCAGCTGACCAGAAGCCGAAATAAAAAAGATAGAGACCCGGCCCTTTAATTTATACCAAAGACATATATCTGGATATGGAGTTAGCCACTCTGTATTTGTGTCAGCTGTGCAGGGTGATAGTAGAGTGATAAGTACGTTCTTTTGCTCCCTGATATAACTGGCGCGGACGACCAATGCGTTGCTCCGGGTCTTCCAGCATTTCGATCCAGTGGCTGACCCAACCAGCAGTACGGGCAACAGCAAACATCGCAGTAAACATATTTTCTGGTATGTTCAGTGCACGATAAATAATGCCGGAATAAAAATCAACATTCGGATACAGATTGCGTTCAATAAAATAATCGTCGCTCAGTGCAATCTCTTCCAGCCGCAGTGCCAGCTCAAACAGTGGGTTGTCGGCATCTGCACTTTGTTCCAGAACAGCATAACACACGTCGCGAATAATCTTCGCACGCGGGTCATAGTGCTTGTAGACCCGATGCCCGAAGCCCATCAGACGAAACGGATCATCTTTGTCTTTCGACCGGGCAATATATTCAGGTATCTTATCGACACTGCCGATCTGGTTCAGCATATTCAGTACGGCTTCGTTCGCGCCACCATGCGCCGGACCCCACAAGGAGGCGATACCGGCAGAGATGCAGGCAAACGGATTAGCTCCCGAGCTACCGACTAAGCGAACTGTAGAGGTTGAAGCATTCTGCTCATGATCAGCGTGCAGAATAAACAACAGGTTTAGTGCTTTTTCAGCCAGTGGATCAATCTGGTACGGTTCGCAGTGGGTCGCAAACATCATACGCAACATGTTGCCGATATAACTGACCTGATTGTTGGGATAAATCACCAGTTCACCTGCATTATGTTTGTAAGCAGCAGCGGCGATGGTGGGCATCTTCGCGATCAGCCGATACGCATTACGGATACGATGTTCCGGGTTATGAATGTCAACGGTGTCATGATAGAACGCCGATAATGATCCGACCACGCCAACCATCATCGCCATCGGATGTGCGTCGTAATGGAAGCCTTCAAAAAAACGGAACAGACCTTCCTTCAGCATAGTGTGCTGAGTGATGATGCGCTTAAACTCAGCAAATTCTGTCTGGGTAGGCAGTTCTCCGTGGATCAGTAGATACGCCACTTCTAAAAAGCTGGCTTGCTCTGCCAGCTGCTCAATCGGATAGCCGCGATAACGCAGAATCCCGGCATCACCATCAATATAAGTGATCTGACTGTTACAGCTGGCTGTAGATAAAAAACCTGGATCCCGGGTGAACAGACCAGTTTGTTTATACAACGGTGCAATATCAATGGTGCCTGGCCCTTCGGTACCCTTGACAATATTCAGCTTGAGGGCTTCGTCGCCCAGCGTCAGAATGGCGTGTTGATCAGACATCTGAATAACAATCCGGTATCAGCGTGTGCGGGCCACACCAGTGTCAATGGCAGCCTGTGCGACCGCCGGTGGCACCACATCTGCCAGACGTGGATCCAGTGGTTTGGGCAGGATATAGCCGGGTCCGAAGGTGAGCGAATCCACACCATATGCATCCAGTACATCCTGTGGCACAGGCTTTCTCGTCAGGTCTTTTAATGCGTGAACCGCAGCAATGTGCATTTCGCGGTTAATCCGCCGGGCCCGCACATCCAGTGCACCCCGGAAGATAAACGGGAATCCAAGCACATTATTGACCTGATTCGGATAATCAGAGCGACCGGTCGCCATGATCAGATCATCCCGTGCTGCTAATGCGACCGCCGGGCGAATTTCCGGCACCGGGTTAGATAAGGCGAATACCACCGGTTTAGCGGCCATAGTAGCGAGCGTCTCTGCGCTGACCAGATCCGGCCCGGAAAGGCCGATGAAGACATCCGCACCGTCCATCGCTTCAGATAATGTGCGCTTATCTGTATCAATCGCAACGCTGGCCTTGTATGGATTCAGACCTTCCCGCCGGGTATGAATGACGCCCTGGCGGTCCAGCATAAAGATATTATGGTGCTGCGCCCCCATCGCTTCCAGCAGACGCACTGACGCAATACCTGCAGCCCCGGCACCCAGCACCACGATTCTGGCGTCCGCCAGTTGTTTGCCCTGCAGTTCCAGCGCATTCAGCAGGCCGGCAGCAATGATGATTGCGGTACCATGCTGGTCATCATGGAACACCGGGATATCCAGGGCCTCCACCAGCGCATCTTCCACCTCAAAACAATGTGGTGCAGCAATATCTTCTAAATTGATTCCGCCAAAGGTCGGCGCGATGTTTCTGACCGTTTCAATGAAGGTCTGCGGATCGGCAGTATCCACTTCAATATCAAACACATCAATGTCGGCAAACCGTTTGAACAGGACACCCTTACCTTCCATCACTGGTTTGCCAGCGAGTGCACCGGTATTACCCAGCCCGAGTACGGCAGTCCCATCGGTAATCACCGCGACCAGATTGCCTTTTGCCGTATATTTGTAGGCATCTTCTGCATTTTTCGCAATCCGCCGCACCGGTTCCGCGACGCCTGGCGTATAGGCCAGTGACAGGTCACGTGCTGTCACTGCCGGTTTGGTCAGCTCAACACTGATTTTGCCGGGCCGGGGATTCTGATGATAGGCTAAGGCAGCCTGATTAATTTCAAAATCAGCGTCCTGTTGCTTGCTATGGTCGGGCATCACGTTCTCTCCATAATGGATCAGATAAGGGTTCGACTGAATCCGGGATAATAATCAGTGCCGGAACCGTTTATTAAATTTGTCCACACGTCCTGCAGTATCGACAATCTTCTGCTGACCTGTGTAAAAAGGATGACAGGCGGAACAGACCTCGACCTGAAGTTGTTCGTTGTCGCAGGTTGAGCGGGTGCTGAAGCTGTTGCCGCAGCTACAACTGACCTGTACATCATGATAGTTCGGATGAATGTCCGCTTGCATTAAAATCTCCAGACAGCGTTTACAACATCAGTGGCTGATACCTGAGCGCGCGGCATGTTACTGAAAAACTGTCGCCAGTGCAAATTGCGCAGATTGTCTGACTACCTATAAACTGACCAGTTGCAGGGTAAATAAACTGAATAACGCAATCAGAGACACACCTTCTAAGCGGTTGATTTCACGGTCATTCATGATCATCATGGTGATGATAAACATCATGAAGACCGAACCACTCAGGTATAACAGCAGGTCAGTCGCCAGAGTCAACGGCGTAAATAAGGCGATGACACCAAGAATGCCCAGAGTATCGAAGATATTCGAGCCGATAATCTCGCCGAACAAACCATCTGCATTATTTTGCCTGACCAGCGCAATGGCGGTGGCAATTTCGGGAATGGAAGTCCCGACAGCCAGAATGGAAGTGGCAAGTTTGGTGCTGGAAATGTCCAGTGTTTCCGCCCCCTGAATCAGGGCAGAAACAACCAGTTCACCAGACAGAAATAAGGCAACCAGACTGATCAGCAATGACGGAATCAGCCAGACGACTGGCAAGGCTGTGTCTGCCCGCTCAGACCGGCCATCCGGATCTGAGTCGTCTGGATCATTCTGCGTCGCAGGTACACCCGAGTGTCGCATCACATGATGCAGATAAAAACCCAGTACCAGCAACAGAATCAAGCCTTCGTACCAGACCAGAACACCGTCGTACAGACTGCCCAGAGCGAGCAGGATGGCAACCAGAAACAGCGACATCTGGGTGCCGAACACATTATTGTGCACGGTAAGTGCCGTTGATGCCACAATCGCACCACAACCGATGCCAAGCAGGCTATTGGCGATAATGGTACCCAGCACATTACCAACCACCATTTCCGGCCGATTCTGGAGCGCAGCCCCGATTGAAGCAAACAGCTCCGGTGCTGAAGTGCCGATGGCGATGATCAGAATACCGGTCGCCAGGCGACTGATACCCAGACGACTGCCCAGAGCACTGGCCAGCCGGGTAAAGATATCTGCAGACTTCACCAGAGCGAACAGGCTGACTGCAAACAACGACACATCTGTTACCAGGCCGATGCCGGTAAAATGTGTCAGCAGGTAGCCCAGCAGCAATGTGGACGCAATCAGTACCAACGGTCTGACGTGATGTTGCATAATGTCAACAGGATCGCAGGGATTATCAGGAACAGGAATTTATCGTTTAATCGCGTTATTCTACCGTACAACATGCGTCAATACTTAACCAGAACAGAACAGATAATCCGCCAGATCACGCAGAAGCTGGGCTATCTCTCCGCCGCTTTGCTGATCGTGTTGCTGGGCAACGTGTTTTATGACGTGGCGATGCGCTACCTGTTAAATGATGTATCCATTGCCATGCAGGAGCTGGAATGGCATCTGTTTGCCGCTGTGTTCCTGCTGGGTGTTGCCTACACATTGCAGACAGATGGGCACGTCCGGGTGGATCTGATCTACGAAAGGTTGAGTCAGCGGCACCAGGCCTGGATCAACCTGATCGGCAACCTGATATTTGTCTGGCCATTCTGCGCTGTGGTAACTTTTTACGGCATCGGTTTTGCCTATGATGCATACCAGATCGGAGAAATCAGTGGCGATCCCGGTGGGCTGACACACCGCTGGCTGATCAAAGGCATGATCAGCCTGGCATTCAGCTGTGTCCTGTTAAGCAGTCTGGGTGCAGTGCTGCGTGCCTGGCAACAGATCGTGCGCCCTCGTCTTGGAGCTGACGCATGACCGGCCTGATCATGTTTGTGGTTGCACTGGTACTGTTATTGTTCGGCTTTCCGGTTGCCTTCACCTTTGGTGGGGTCGCACTGATCTTCGGTGTGCTGGCCGAAGGCTGGGACTTGTTTGCGTTTATGCCCTTCCGCATCTACAGCATTATGCAGAATTCGGTGCTGATGGCAGTACCGCTGTTTATCTTTATGGGACTGGTGTTGCAGAAGACAGGATTAGCAGAACAATTACTGACTGCCATCGGTCAGCTGTTCGGTCAGATGCGTGGCGGGCTCGCGGTCGCGACAATTCTGGTCGGTGCGCTGCTGGCAGCCTCGACTGGTGTAGTCGGTGCAAGTGTGGTGGCGATGGGCGTCATCTCACTACCAGTGATGTTACAGGCGGGCTATCACAAGGGTCTGGCAACCGGCACTATTTGTGGTGCGGGCACACTGGGACAGATCATTCCGCCTTCGATCATCCTGATTATTCTGGGTGATGTGCTGGGGCTACCTGTGGGCGATCTGTTTCAGGCAGCACTCGGCCCTGGTCTGGTGCTGGTAGGTCTGTATGTGATCTATGTGCTGCTGCTGGCCTGGTGGCGACCTGCATGGGCACCCGCCCTGCCGCAGACAGAGCATCATATGCCGCAGACCTGCTGGACAGCACTACAGGCCATCGTACCGCCACTGACACTAATCGTGGTGGTGCTGGGTTCAATCTTTGCCGGAATCGCGACGCCGACTGAATCTTCTGCACTGGGCGGTGTCGGTGCGATCCTGCTGGCACTGGGCTATCGTCGTTTCAACTGGGTGATGTTACGCGAGAGCGCACTGGAAACGGTCAGAATCACTGCGATGGTATTTGCCATATTGCTGGGTGCCACTGCCTTTTCGATGGTGTTTACCTACACAAGTGGTGACACTCTGGTGGAAGAATTTATGCTGCAATTACCGGGAGAGCAATGGGGCTTTCTGATCCTGGCGATGATCATCATTCTGCTGCTCGGCTTTTTTATTGATTTTGTCGAAATCTCATTCATCGTGGTACCGATTCTGGCTCCGATAGCCGAAGCGATGGGACTGAATATGGTCTGGTTCGCCCTGCTGATCGCCCTGAATCTGCAAACATCCTTTCTGACCCCACCGTTTGGCTTCAGCCTGTTCTACCTGAAGGGTGTTGCACCGCCAGGTGTGCGCACAGTAGATATCTATCGCGGTGTCTGGCCGTATATTGCGTTGCAGATCGCCGTGCTGATTTCGATGCTGCTGTTCCCGGACTGGTATGGCCTGAGCAGAGATATATCCATGCCTGAAGGGTTGTAGGCCAGATGTGTTGCTCATGCAAATATCAAGCTGAAATTACATATAAAGTGAAGTAAAAGCTCATGGATTCACTTTTACGACTCTTTCTCACCGACCAGCTGAAACCCATTAACAGCCTAAAAAATAAATAAAAATCAGTGTTATATGTAATATAGTATGAGCCTTTTTCAGATGGCGTACACTGCATGTTCTGGTGCTCCCTGAAAGGTAAGGAGCTATTGCAGCTATGATAGCTCCGTATGTAAAATAAAACGCTTTACCGTCCGTGAGCCGCCCGGAGTAAGTTGCCTGAGATATTCATTGACATAATGCAGGGAAGATTCTATGGTATGCACCACCAGATGCGGGGTGGAGCAGTCTGGCAGCTCGTCGGGCTCATAACCCGAAGGTCGCAGGTTCAAATCCTGCCCCCGCTACCAAGTTTTTTGCAGCCGCCTCCGGGCGGCTTTTTTTTGCCCGAAACTGACAGTGTCTGCTGAAGATGACATTGACAGTACATGGTGCAACCCGCATAATTTTTCCGGCCTTATCGTCGTATCTGATATATCTTTCTATTAAGGATTACCTGTGGCAAATTCTGCACAAGCCCGGAAACGCGCGCGTCAGGCCGAAAAAGCACGCCAGCATAATGCCAGTCGCCGCAGTATGATGCGGAGCTATCTGAAAAAAGTGGTACACGCGATTGATAACAAGGATCAGTCCGCTGCTCAACAGGCGTATCAGACGGCGGTGCCGATTCTGGACCGCCTGGCGAATCAGGGCCTGATTCACAAAAATAAGGCTGCCCGGCATAAGCGTCGCCTGAATGCCCGGATTAAGACTCTGTCAGGATAACCGCTGGTCCGGTTGGTTCTGCCTGTCTCGTGTCCGCTTCTCTGCAACACTACCTTACCCGCCACGCGTCTTTACGTCAGCTACGTTCTGTTATTCTGCAGCAACAGGATTTGTTACAGCAGATTAAGAGCTGGCTGCCGATGCCTCTATCTTCCCACTGTCACAGTGCCGCATTACAGCAGACGCGGCTGGTTCTGGCAGCAGACAGTTCGGTCTGGGCTGATCAGCTGCGTTATCAGACATCCGGTCTGCTGCAACATTTGCGCACCACTCATCCCAGCATCGCCATCATTAAGGTGTGCGCTCGCCCGGTACTCAATCCATCTGATCTGTTCAGGTCAGCAACCTGTGTGCAACACCGCTGCACCCACCGCTCGGCGCAGTTGATTAACAACAATGCTCAGTATATTCAGGATCCGGTGTTGAACGCCGCCCTGAAAAAGCTGGCACATACGCTGTCAGTCTGAATCGCACACATCCCTCAAAGGTGCGATTCAGACTGCGGTAAATCTGATCCTCAAAGATTAAATTAAAGAATAATATTTCATGAAAAGATTCAGAATTTCGCTCATCGCAGGTTTAGCTATGATAGCTGCAGGATGTGCAACAACAAATTCAATTCCTTATAAGGCCTCAACCGGAAATGTGATTGCAATTCAGCAAACACTGCAATCAGGAGGGAAAAAAGTTTCTGTTGGTGATGTTGTAATGGCACCAAGCGTTGAGGAATCACCAACATGCCGACTCATGGGGCCTATTCAGGTTGCTCCGGGGAAATCCCTGGCTCAGTATATAAAAGATGCCTTTATAGAAGAGTTATTCATGGCTAAGGCATATGCAGCAATTTCTGAAAATGTTATTGATGCAGAAATTAAAGACATAAGTTTCAGTTCTGTTTCCCCGGCCAGCTGGAATATAGCCATGTCAGTCAGTTCGCCGGGTTCTGAAGGTTATCTGGTCTCAGTTGATTACAGATTTGACACCAGTTGGGATGCATACAGTGCTTGTAAAAACGTGGCTGATGCATTTGGCCCTGCCATTCAGGCTCTTCTGGGGGAAGTCGTTACACACCCGCAGTTTTTGCAGCTGGTAAAATAGTGCGCTGCCAACCTGAGTGATCGTACAGTAAGTTCAGCATCATCACCTCCTGATAGATTCCGCGACTGTGCGCGGAATGACGCAGTGTCAATCTGAATCACGTCTGTCTCGCAATGCAGGCTTGACTCTGCTTCGTCAGTCAGTAAAATGTTTCCCCTGTAATAATCCCCTGTGGCGCAGCGGTAGCGCAGCGGACTGTTAATCCGTTGGTCGTTGGTTCGAATCCAACCGGGGGAGCCAGACAACATAAAAGGCTTACAGTCAAACGACTGTAAGCCTTTTTTCGTTTTCAGGAATACCCTCTTTTAAGAGCGATAATCTGCATTGATTCTGACATAATCATAAGACAGATCACAGGTCAGCAATGTCGTACTGGCCACCCCCTGCCGGAGTGCGACCCGGATGGTGAATGCATCCTGGCGTAATACTTGCTTTCCGGCCTGTTCGGTATAGTCCGGATCCCGCCCGCCCGCGCTGACAATACACACTTCATTCAGCCAGATATGCAATACCCGGATATCCAGCCGGGCCACTGGCGCCCGACCAACCGCAGCCAGGATACGTCCCCAGTTCGGATCGGATGCAAACAAGGCCGTCTTTACCAGCGGTGAACCGGCAATCGCCTCTGCTACCAGACGTGCTTCCCGCTCGTTTGCGGCTTCTTCCACCCGGATCGTGACACACTTGGTCGCGCCTTCCCCGTCCTGCACCACCTGATGTGCCAGATCGTGGCTCACTGCATTGAGTGCTGCCTGCATCCGGTCGGCGGCTTCGGTCCCTGGCGCAATCTGCACACCGCTGGTACCACTGGCAAGTAATGCACAGGCATCGTTTGTCGAGGTATCTCCGTCCACACTGATTGTATTGAATGATTGTGCAACCGCTGTCTGTAACATCTGTTGCAGTAACGGTCGGGCGATCTGCGCATCCGTCGCCATATACGCCAGCAGGGTCGCCATGTCCGGATGGATCATGCCGGAACCCTTTGCCATCCCGGTGATCGTTACTGTCTGACTGGCGATTTCCAGGGTGCAACTGCACAGTTTTGGTCGTGTATCTGTGGTCATGATGCTGGCAGCAGCGGATGTCCAGGCATCCTGTGCCAGGTTGGCAAGCAGGGTCGGCACTGCCGTACGCATCGGTGTCAGTGGCAGGTCTTCACCGATGACACCGGTTGAGAAGGGTAGTACCTGTTCCGGCGCACAACCGGCCTGTTCCGCTACCAGTGCACAACTGGCCCGGGCTACCTGTTCGCCTGCTTCGCCGGTTCCGGCATTGGCGTTGCCTGCGTTGATCAGCAGGTAGCGTGTTGCAGCGTCTGCCAGATGTTGCTTCGCCACCATTACAGGTGCCGCACAAAAGCAGTTCTGCGTAAAGACTGCCGCAACCTGGCCGGTTGCGGCCAGCTCCAGCAGACACAGATCGTCCCGATCTGTGTAACGGATGCCCGCCGCAGTGCTGGCCAGGCGAATGCCGGGTACCGGGTGTCCGGCACCCGGATGTAACTGATATATCATGACAACGTTAAGCTCGCTCTGTAGCGAAGGTCTGTACCTGGTCCAGACTGGATAATCCGGTTCGGGCCAGTAATATCCGGTCTAATCCGACTGCGACACCCGCACAGCGCGGCAGGCCATGCTGCAACGCGGCAAGAAAGCGCGTATCCAGCGGTAAGGTTGGCTGTCCGGCATGCTGGCGTTGTACGTTATCTGCGTTAAACCGCGCAGTTTGTGCTGTCGCATCCGTCAGTTCCTGAAAGCCGTTGGCCAGTTCCAGATTGGCGTAATACATTTCAAACCGGGCTGCTGTACGTGGATCCTGCGCATTCAGCTCAGCCAGTGCTGCCTGGCTGGCCGGATAGTCGGTGACGAAGGTCAGTTGTGCTGGTGGCAATTGCGGTTCAATACACTCAGTCCAGAGCAAATCCAGCCAGGCATCTCGCTCCAGCACCAGATCAGCCGCATCCGGTATCTGTTGCGCGATGGCACAGTCGCGCAACGTCGCGCTGTCTGTTGCAAAGATATTCAGTTGCAGGCTTTGTGCGAATAACTCAGCGTACGCACAGGTTTGTACCACCGGAGCCATACCCAGCAGGTGTTGCATCAGATCGGTCAGCTCGCGCATCAGGTCGGCTGCACTGAAGCCCGGGCGATACCATTCCAGCAGGGTAAACTCCGGATTGTGCCGCCGCCCGGCCTCGCCCTGGCGGAATGCCTTGCTGATCTGATAGATCGGGCCGCTTCCGGCAGCCAGCAGGCGCTTCATATGAAATTCGGGCGAACTCTGCAGATACCAGGTTGTGCTGTTCTCCCGGACGACAAACGGTTGTATCGCCGGATCGGTACCGAATGCCCGACCCAGCAGGGGTGTTTCGACTTCCAGCACATCACGCGCAGCAAAAAAATCACGAATCTGGCGCAATAGTTGTGCCCGCGCCTGTATGGTCGGTAGCGTGGCACCCGGTCGCCAGTTAGTCTTTGACACGACCGACATATTCACCGGTCCGGGTGTCGACCTTAATCCGTTCATCTGTCTGCACAAATAACGGTACCCGCACCACTGCACCTGTCTCCAGGGTGGCTGGTTTGCCACCGCCGCCCGAGGTATCACCCTTCAGCCCCGGATCCGTCTCCGTGACCTGCAGTACCACAAAATTCGGTGCCTCCACCAGAATCGGCACCTCATTCCATAAGGTCACCTGGCAACGATCCTGCGCCCGCAGCCATTTCACTGCATCACCCACTGCTGCCGCATCAGCCTGGTATTGTTCGTAGTTATTACTATCCATAAAGTGCCAGAAGTCACCATCTGCGTACAGATAATCCAGCTCACGTTCAACCACGTCGGCAGCCGCGACTGTTTCATTTGATTTGAACGTCTTTTCCAGAACACGGCCTGTCTTCAGGTTGCGTATCTTCACCCGGTTAAATGCCTGACCCTTGCCCGGTTTGACGAACTCATTTTCGATGATGTTACACGGATCGCCATCCAGCATAATCTTGAGTCCGCCCCGAAATTCACTGGTACTATAATTTGCCATAACTTCCCTTAGTTCTGTTCTGCAGTGCTTATCCTGCAACGTTAAAAATCAGGCCGATTATGATAACGCCAGACGCCCCGCTATTGAAATCATCCTGGCAGCAGGATCTGGCGCGTGCCATCAGCGATCCGGCGCAATTGCTGGCACGGCTGAATCTGGATTCTGCCCTGCTGTCTGCGGCACAGGAGGCCGCAGTGCAGTTTCCTCTGCGTGTCACTGAACATTATCTCAACCTGATTGAACCGGGCAATCTGCAGGATCCTCTGCTACGTCAGGTCTTACCATTAGCAGATGAACAGGTACCGGTGCCTGGTTTCGGTACCGATCCGGTCGGTGATGCGCAGGCCTCCAGCGGTACCGGTATGCTGCACAAATATCAGGGCCGCGCTCTGCTGATCACGACCGGGGCCTGTGCGATTCATTGCCGGTATTGTTTCCGTCGCCATTTTCCGTATCAGGCTGACAATGTGTTGCGTCACTGGCAGGCGATGCTGAACCAACTGACGGCCCGGCCGGAACTGACTGAGGTGATCCTGAGTGGCGGCGATCCGTTATGTCTGTCTGATCAGCGTCTGGAGGCGATGATCAGACAGATTGAGGCGGTGCCGCATATTCAGCGATTGCGGCTGCACAGTCGGTTACCGCTGGTGCTCCCGAACCGGCTGACCAACACGCTGGTCAGCCGGTTGCAGCGATCCCGATTGCAGACCAGTCTGGTGCTGCATACGAATCACCCGGCAGAATTATCGCCCGCCTTATTGTCTGGCCTGCGCGCATTACGCCAGGCCGACGTGACCCTGTTGAATCAGTCGGTATTGCTCGCCGGGGTGAATGATTGTGTTGCGACCCTGAAACAGCTGAGTGAAGCATTGTTTGCGTATGGAATCCTGCCGTATTACCTGCATGTTCTGGACCCGGTGCAGGGCGCGGCACATTTTGCCGTCTCCGGGTCAGTCCGACAACAGATTGCGACAGAACTACGGGCCCGGTTGCCGGGTTATCTGCTGCCGCGTATGGTACGCGAAGTGGCCGGTGCTCCGGCTAAGCTGCCTGCCACCTGACCACATGGTGGGTCGCTAGCAGGGGTGGCGATTCAGTGGCAGCGTTATCACCCCAGACCAGACGGGATCCCTTGGCGGCAGGGCCGTGCCGGTGAGAGCCTGCGATACGCTGCGTGCCCGAGCTTCGGGAGCCGCCTGAGTATTACTGATGATACGGATAGCGTAGTTGCGGTCGTTTTCGCTCAGACAGTTTGGAGCTGGAGTGAACATTGCTCGAATGATAACGGCTATATCCGCAGGCTCCCAGATGTTCGCATCCTCGCAAAACCGCATGAGTTCGCGGACACCTAAGGTCAGGTACGTAGAGGGGGCAGCAGCAATTCCCGCTGCGATAGAAACCCCCAATAAAAATAAGGGTTGTAGGGG
>CAWUJM010000033.1:0-21605 GCA_963922685.1 uncultured Gammaproteobacteria bacterium
CAACAAGCTGAGCGTATCACATACAATGGTATGAATTAATTCAGAGATCGCCTAAGTTGGTACGTGAATGGATTGATCTGAATCTTGCTGAGCTGGAAAAAACCTGGCAGCTCGCCAGACAGAGTCAACCGATTCACCCTATTCAACCACTCAGATAAAGGATCAGGATATGTGGGATATGCATGATGTCACCCGGATAACCTATCAGGCAGACTATCGTTATATGATTACCTTTGACGATGGTTTGTGTGGCGAAATCGACTTTGCACGCTATCCTGATCGCGGGCCAGTCTTTTCCCCTTTGAAAGAGAAGCGTTTTTTTCGTCAGGCTCGTATCATTGGTGGCACCATTGCCTGGCCAAATGGTGCAGATGTTTCTCCTGAATCCCTGTACGCTCAGATCAGCCAGTAAATCAGTCATGAGCCTCGCCCGAACCTTATGTCGCGCTGCGGCTGGTGTTGCCGCACCGCAGGTGACGGTCGAAACGCATCTGGCCAATGGCCTGCCCGGGATTAGTATTGTCGGGTTACCGGAAAAGGCGGTGCAGGAAAGTCGGGACCGGGTTCGCTGCGCCCTGCAGAACAGTGGCTTTGAAATGCCGAAGCGGCGTATTACCATTCACCTGGCACCTGCAGATCTGCCAAAACAGGGCTCCCGGTTTGATCTGGCGATTGCGACCGGTATTCTGATCGCCAGCGGACAATTGCTGCAACCTGCATCCGAAGAACCTGAGCTGTACGGTGAGCTGGCACTGAGTGGCGAGCTGCGACCAGTCAGCGGTATTCTGCCCGCTGCTCTGGCCGCTCAGACGGCCGGACACAGCGTGGTATTGCACCCGGATAATCTGCCCGAAGCTGGCCTGATCGAAGATCTGACGTTATATCCGGTGCCGGATCTGCTCACGCTGAGTGCCCATCTGCGTGGACGTACCCCGATCACACCGGCGATCTGCCAGCCAGATACGCCTGTGGCGCAGCATCTGCCGGATCTGGTTGACGTGCGCGGTCAGGCGCATGCGAAGCGTGTGCTTGAGATTGCGGCTGCCGGTCAGCACAACCTGCTGATGATCGGCCCGCCCGGTACCGGTAAGTCCATGCTGGCGCACCGTCTGCCAGGCTTACTGCCAGAGATGACCCGGGCAGAAGCACTGGAGACAGCAGCGATCGCTTCGGTTGCGGGCTATCCACCGGATCCGGCCCGCTGGCGTCAGCGTCCCTTCCGGGCACCACATCATACCTGTTCCGGCGTAGCTCTGGTCGGTGGTGGTGGTCATCCGAAGCCGGGTGAAATCTCACTGGCGCATCATGGCGTGCTGTTTCTGGACGAACTGCCTGAGTATGATAATCGTGTGCTGGATGTGCTGCGTGAGCCGATGGAAAACGGCACCATCACCATTGCCCGGGCTGCTCGCAGTGCGACCTATCCGGCGCGTTTTCAGGTCGTTGCCGCAATGAATCCGTGTCGCGATGGCTATTACGGTGATGGTAGTGAACGCTGTCAGTGTACTCCGGATCAGATACGGCAATATCAGAATCGTATCTCCGGGCCGCTGCGTGATCGCATTGACCTGCAGATTCAGGTCCCTGCGCCGCGCCATGACGACCTGTTCGGCGAGACACCTGTCGGTGAGTCCAGTGCGGTCGTGCGCCAGCGGGTACAGGCCGCCCGGGTGCGTCAGCAGCAACGTCAGGGGCACAGCAATGCCCTGCTGACTGGCAACAGGCTGGAGGCACACTGCCGACTGGAACAGGCCGATCAGCGTCTGCTGGCCAGTGCGGTGGATCGGCTGGGATTATCTGCCCGTGCTTATCACCGTATCCTGCGCGTGGCCCGCAGCATTGCTGATCTGGCGGCGAGTGATGCCATCCGGTGTGCGCATCTGACTGAAGCGATCAGCTACCGCCAGTCTGATCGCAAGCTGTAAATCTGGTGACCTGCATCTCAGGTTCTGAGAGATATCATCGTATGAATAAGACTCCGGATATTCTGTGTCGCATCCTGGCGCGTAAGCGGGCTGAAGTGGCGGAGAACGAAGCGAGGGTGCCGCTGGCGCAATTGCAGGCGCAGCTGGCGGATCAGACGGATGCACCCCGTGGTTTTGCCCGGGTACTGGATGCCCGGTATGCTCAGGGTGTTCCTGGTGTGATTGCCGAGCTCAAAAAGGCTTCACCCTCCGGCGGTCTACTGCGGCAACAGTTTGTCCCGGCACAGATTGCAGCAGATTATGCTGCGCATGGTGCGGCCTGCCTGTCAGTGCTGACTGATCGTGATTTTTTTCAGGGCGATCCGGTCTATCTGCAACAGGCGCGGGCTGCCTGTACGCTCCCGGTGCTGCGCAAAGACTTCATCATCTCACCGTATCAGGTCGTTGAATCACGGGTGCTGGGTGCAGACTGCATCCTGCTGGTTGCGGCCTGTCTGGATGATGCAGCTCTGTGCGAACTGAGTACACTGGCACATGAGCTGGGCATGGATGTCTTACTGGAAGTACATGATGCGACCGAGTTACAGCGGGCACTGACCGTGCCGGACTGCATACTCGGCATCAATAACCGCAATCTGCGCACCCTGGTCACCGATCTGAATACGACACTGGAACTGTTACCGCTGGTTCCGGACGGGCGTCGGGTCGTGACCGAAAGTGGCATACAGGCTGCAGCGGATATTCAGCGGCTGCAGGCACAGGGTGTGAATACGTTTCTGATTGGCGAGGCTTGTATGCGGGCGGAGCAGCCGGGTCAGGCACTACAGGGATTACTGAGATGAAGGCCAGTGTGCGCTGGGTTGAACAGATGCTGATGGTGGGCGAGTCCGGCAGCGGTCATGCGATTGTACTGGACGGGCCACCGGAACAGGGTGGGCGTAATCTGGGCATTCGTCCGATGGAGCTGTTGCTGATCGGGATGGGCGCGTGTAGTGAAGTGGATGTGATGCATATCCTGCAGCGTGGTCGGCAGCAGGTGACCGGCTGCAGGGTGGAATTGCGTGCCGAACGGGCAGAGACTGAGCCAAAGGTATTTACCCGCATCCATGCACATTTCTGCCTGAGTGGCGTGAATCTGGACGCACGTAAGGTTGCGCGGGCGGTCAGTCTGAGCGCAGAAAAATATTGTTCGGCAGCGATCATGCTGGGGGCGACTGCAACCATTACGCATGATTTTGAAATTGTGCAGATTCTGTCAAAAGATCAGGTGGATTCTGCGGCTGCAGCTTCGCTGCGCACAGAATGACAGTATGCCAGCCCACATCAGTCTGAACTGCACCCTTGAGTCATTCAGGTCTTGATTTCATGATGCTCCGGTATTAACCTGCCCGCCTTGCGCGACCAGAAGTCGCTATCCCCATCTGCCGATCCGGCATACCTGTCTGAATCCTGCCCGAATTACATCGTCATGTCCCTGATGTCCACCTACGCCCGGTTGCCGGTGACTTTTTCCCATGGTTCAGGCTGTTGGTTATTTGATGACCAGGGTCAGCGTTATCTGGATGCGCTCAGTGGTATCGCAGTGTGCGGTCTGGGTCATGCCAATCCGGCAGTGACTGCTGCGATTCAGGCCCAGGCGGGTCGGCTGCTGCATACGTCTAATCTGTATCAGGTGGGTCTGCAGGCGGAACTGGGCGAGATGCTGACTGCACAGGCCGGAATGGATCGGGTATTCTTTGCCAATTCCGGTGCCGAAGCGAACGAAGCCGCGATCAAACTGGCCCGGTTATGGGGCCATCAGCGCGGTGTTGCGCAGCCAGCCATCATTGTGCTGGAACACAGCTTTCACGGGCGCACTCTGGCCACTCTGAGTGCGACAGGCAACACCCGGATACAACAAGGCTTTGCACCGCTGGTCGGAGGCTTTGTACGTGCACCCTATGACGATATGGTGGCCCTGACTGCTCTGGCCGCTCAGAACAGCAACATTGTTGCTGTTCTGATTGAGCCGATTCAGGGTGAGGGGGGCATCCGGGTGCCACAACCGGATTATCTGCCCGCTGTGCGCCGCCTGTGTGATCAGCAGGGCTGGTTGTTGCTGATGGACGAAATTCAGACTGGCATGGGGCGCACCGGGAGCTGGTTTGCGTGCCAGCAGGCCGGGGTACAGCCGGATGTGCTCACCCTGGCCAAGGCACTTGGGAATGGTGTGCCGGTTGGTGCCTGCCTTGCCCGGGGTGCTGCCGCTGAATTATTCAGTCCGGGTTCGCATGGATCCACGTTCGGCGGCAATCCACTGGTATGTGCAGCCGCACTCGCGACCTGCCGGACGTTACAGGCGGATGATTTACCCACCCGGGCAGCCGCCGTCGGTGCCCGCCTGTGCGCTGATCTGCAACATGCGCTGGCCGATTGTCCCGGTGTGCGCGAGATACGCGGCAAGGGCCTGATGATCGGCATTGAGCTGGATCGGCCCTGCGGCGAGCTGGTGCCGCAGGCACTGGCGCAGGGTCTGCTGATCAATGTCACGGCAGGTCAGGTGATCCGTTTGTTGCCGCCACTGATCCTGAGCGATACGGAAGCGGATCAGCTGGTGACACAACTGAGCCAGCTCGTGCACACCTTCTGCACCAGAGTATCATGTTGACACACAGTCCCCGGCATTTTCTGAGCCTGTTTGACCTGAGCCGGGCGGAACTACAGGCGCTTGTCCGGCGTGCGAATGCGCTGAAAGCGTCACACCAGGCAGGCCAGACCCATACCATACTGGCCGGGAAGGTGCTGGCGATGTTGTTTGACAAGGCCTCAACCCGCACCCGAGTGTCTTTTGAAGCTGGTATGGCCCAGCTGGGTGGCTCAGCACTGTTTCTGTCGCCGCGGGATATGCAGCTCGGACGAGGCGAATCACTGGCTGATTCAGCACGTGTCATTTCCGGCATGGTGGATGGGGTGATGATCCGCACATTTGAACATGTCCGGGTCAGAACATTTGCTGCACATTCCCGGGTTCCGGTGATTAATGGCCTGACTGACTGGAATCATCCGTGTCAGTTGCTGGCGGATATGCAGACCTATGCTGCGCACCGGGGCGATATCGCCGGACGTATCGTCACCTGGATCGGTGACGGTAACAATATGTGCCAGACCTATATTGAGGCCGCGCAACAGTTCGGCTTTCAGCTACGGATCGCCTGTCCGGCAGGTTATGAACCGGATACGGAATTATTACAGGCCGCCGGGGCTGCCTGCCGGATCGTGCGCGATCCGCAGCAGGCGGTGGCAGATGCAAATCTGGTGGTGACGGATACCTGGGTCAGCATGGGCCAGGAAAATACAAAAAATGAACGGCAGATGGCATTTGCGCCCTACAAGGTGACCCGGTCACTCCTGGCCTGCGCCGCACCGGATGTATTGTTTATGCATTGTCTGCCGGCATACCGGGGCCTTGAAGTCAGTGCGGAGGTGCTGGATGGACCACACAGTGTGGTCTGGGAAGAAGCAGAAAACCGGTTACATGCGCAAAAGGCCCTGCTGGAATTTCTGTTATGTGGTAATCAGGCGTAACCGTGCTGCAGCTGGACCGGGTTCAGGTCAGCTATGCCGGTCAGCGGGTACTGGATAATCTGTCCTGCCAGGTCCGGGCAGGTGAGATTGTCAGTCTGCTCGGCAGTAGCGGCAGTGGTAAAACCACCGCGCTACGTGCGATCGCCGGATTTGAACCCTTGCAGGCGGGCAGTATTCATCTCCGTCAGCAACGGATCGCAGATGCGACCGGCGGCCTGCCACCGGAACAACGTGCGATCGGGATGGTGTTTCAGGATTATGCGTTGTTTCCGCATCTGACCGTTGCGGACAATGTGGCATTCGGTCTGCATCAGCTGCCACCGGTGCAGCGCACTGAGCGGGTAGTCCGATTGCTGGCAGCGGTTGATCTGACCCACCTTGGCAGCCGTTATCCACATGAACTGTCAGGTGGACAGCAACAACGTGTTGCGTTGGCGCGCGCACTGGCACCCAGTCCGGCATTGCTGCTGCTGGACGAACCCTTTTCTAACCTGGATATAGAGTTACGTGAACGCCTCAGTCTGGCGGTGCGCGATCTGTTGCAGGCCGAACAGGTGACCGCAATTCTGGTGACCCATGATCAGCATGAAGCATTTGCGATGTCGGATCAGATCGGTCTGATGCATCAGGGGCGGATCCTGCAATGGGATACACCCTATAATCTTTATCATAAACCAAAGACCAGATTTGTCGCTGACTTTATTGGGCAGGGTGAATTTATACTGGGTCAGGTGCTGGCAGAGGGCACCTTAGCGACCGAATTCGGCATCCTGCAGCCCGGGGCGCATACCCCGCTTGAGACATCGGGCTGTGGATCAGAGCAATGGGTGGACATCCTGCTGCGCCCGGATGACGTGGTACCGGATACGCAGGGGCCGATTCAGGCCAGGATTGTTGAAAAGGCATTTAAGGGTGCTGAAATCCTGTACACCTTACACAGTCGCCAGCAGACCCGTCTGTTATCCTTGTTTCCCAGCCACCACAATTATGCCGTGGGGGACACAGTCCGGTTACGGATTGAGGCGAAGCATGTGATCTGTTTTTCACGTTGAACCGGGAGCCGGACGATGTCAACAGCCACGCCGCAATGGAGCACCCGTTTTGCGTTTATTCTGGCTGCTGCCGGATCGGCAGTCGGACTGGGTAACATCTGGAAATTTCCGTATATCACCGGTGAGTATGGGGGAGGTGCCTTTGTCCTGGTATACCTGGCCTGTATTGCGCTGATCGGGGTACCGGTGATGATGGCAGAGATCCTGCTTGGTCGTCAGGGTCGGCAGAGTCCGATCAGGACGATGCACAGCCTGGCGCAGGCACAGGGTGCCTCCAGTGGCTGGCAGATCATCGGCTGGATGGGCGTTGTTGCGGGTTTTCTGATCCTGTCGTTTTACAGCGTGATTGCCGGTTGGGCGTTTGCATATATCCCGGAGGCACTCAGCGGCAATCTGAACGGTCTGGATAAGGCTACGGCCGGTGCTCTGTTCGGAAACCTGACAGCCTCGCCGTGGACCTTACTGTTCTGGCACACCTTGTTCATGCTGCTGACTGCACTGGTGGTGTTACGCGGTGTGCAGGCCGGACTGGAACGCCTGGTGCGCATCCTGATGCCTGCACTGGTGGGACTGCTGATCCTGCTGGTCGGCTATGCGATGGCCAGCGGCAGATTTCTGCAGGGCCTGGATTATCTGTTCAATGTTAATCTGCAGGCCGTGTTTTATACCTGTCAGGCCGGGGTTTGCACCTTTACTGCAGAACCGTTGCTGGTCGCACTCGGTCATGCGTTTTTTACCCTCAGTCTCGGGATGGGAGCGATCATGGTGTACGGGGCCTATATGCCACCCCAGGCATCCATCGCCAGTTCCGCTCTGCTGGTTGCTGCAGCTGATACAGTGATTGCATTGCTGGCGGGGCTGGCGATCTTTCCGCTGGTCTTCGCAAACGACCTGACCCCTGGTGCGGGCCCGGGACTGGTATTTGTCACGCTGCCGATCGCATTCGGCAGTATGCCCGCCGGACAATGGTTCGGCAGCCTGTTTTTTATTCTGTTGCTGATCGCCGCCTGGTCTTCTGCGATATCTCGCTGGTCGAACCGGCGGTCGCCTGGCTGACAGAACGTTGGCAATGGTGCCGGATACGGGCTACCTTGTCCGTCACCGGACTGGCCTGGTTACTGGGTATCGGTTCAGTGCTGTCATTCAACCACTGGTCCGGCCCGGAATATCAATGGTTCGGCAAGACGCTGTTTGATCTGAAGGATTATCTGGCCAGCAACATCCTGCTACCACTCGGTGGCTTACTGATTGCATTGTTTACTGCCTGGGCCGCACAACGCCGTTTTTCCGAGCAGGGACTCGCGCTGCAGCGTGGATTTGCACTGTGGTGGTGGCTGATCCGTTATCTGGCCCCGCTGGGCATTGTGCTGATCTTTCTGCATGCGATCGGACTGGTCTGAATTACCGGAACACCTGCATGTGTGGTTTTTTTGCTGCAATGACCCGGGACAGACTGGAATCAGGGCGTATTGATCAGGCGTTGTTACAACTCAGACACCGGGGCCCGGACGATTCCGGTATCTGGCAGTCTGCAGATCAGCGCTGGAGCATAGGGCATACACGATTATCGATTGTCGGCCTGGATAATGGTCATCAGCCTGTACATAGTAGCGATGATCAGGTCCATATGGTGGTGAATGGAGAATTTTACGACTATCACCGGGTATACGCAGAATTACACGCATCGGGTGCGAAATTCACAACAGATTCTGACAGCGAGATCGCACTCCATCTGTATCTGCAGTCTGGTGCGCAGGCGGCGCATCAATTGTATGGTGAGTTTTCTGTTCTGATCGCCGACCAGAAACAGGATATGATGCTGGCGATACGTGATCGGTTCGGCATCAAACCCCTCTTCTACAGCATTATTGACGGCAATGTGTTCTTTGCCTCAGAAATCAAAGCATTACTGGCACTGGGTGTACCCGCTGTCTGGGATGCAGAATCCCTGTATGGCGAGGCATTCTGGGTTCGACCGAATGAAAATACATTATTTGCCCATATTCACGCCGTACCACCGGGATGTTACGCGATAGCAAAACGAGGTCAGATACGCATTTATCCTTACTGGGACTGGCAGTTTCCAACACACACAGCATTACAGCAGGATGATCGCAGCTTTACAGAAATATGTGAAAACTTTCGTGAGATTCTTGCCCGCAGCATAAAAAAACGCATTGTGGCAGATGTTGAAGTCGGCTGTTACCTGAGTGGTGGCATTGATTCCTGCGCTATAGCCAGCTTCGCACAACATGAAATGTCGCGCCCGCTCAGCACATTTACCGTCGGTTTTGAGGAAAGCACGCATAATGAATCTGACATAGCGGCAGCACAGGCCAGAGCGATAGGTGCAGACCATCAGATCATCACGGTCACTCGACAGGATATCGCTGACGCATTCAGTGAAGCGGTCTGGCATGCTGAAAATATGCTGACAAACGGCAATGCAGTCGCTAAATTTCTGCTGAGTCGATGCGTAAAGCGTTCCGGTATCAAGGCTGTTCTGACGGGGGAGGGCGCGGATGAAATACTCGGTGGTTATCTGCCCTTCAGGCGCGATGCAATCCTGCATGATCAAACCCTGTCAGAAGCACAAAAAGCAGCATTATTAGCAGACATGTATCGTACCAATGTGGCAACACGTGCGATTTTCATGCAGAACCAGCCGCAATCCCCCGTGTTTGATCCGGTTTCTGATCGGTTAGGCTGGTTGCCGTCCTTTTATGCTTCATATGGCGCACTTGGCCTGCGCCTGCTGCCTTTTTTACGAGATGATTTTACCCAGCGGATCAGACAGATCAACCCGTTCACTCTCCTGTTTGATCGTCTGTCGATCACGTGTTCTGACTTCAGTCAGTATGATCGGTTTAATCAGGCACTGTATCTCAATGCCAGAACCTTTCTGCCTAATCAGATTTTAACGTTTTTAGGTGATCGTATGGAAATGGCTCACTCTGTTGAAGGTCGGCTGCCTTTTCTGGATCATGAACTCGCAGAATTTGCAGCTGCCATTCCCATCCAGATGAAAACAAATCAACTTTGTGAAAAATATATATTACGTGAAGCCAGTAAAGACAGGGTAATACCAGAAGTTTATCGCAGACAGAAACAGCCTTTTGCAGCACCACCGATAAGACATAAAAAAGACCCTGTCATAAATTTTTATTATGATATTTTAACATCCGTTGCAGCTGAACAGCAGCCGGTCTTCAACCCAGAAAAAGCACTGGCCACTCTGGATCATATCTCAGAATTTCCGCAGGATCAACTGATTGCAGTTGAGTCTAACATTCAGTTTATGGTATGCGCAGCGATTATGCAGGAACAATTTAACATATCAGACATCATATAGCCGCAGCTTATTGACATTTACGTGAGCAACACATTTAACCCACTACCCATTAAATTAACCAGGCATGCTTAATACAGCCTGGGCACTTTTTTGAGGCTTCCCATGCCTGCCACCGCCAGTATTTCTGCCAACATTCCGCAAGAACTTTTTTCCATGCTCACGACTGTTGCCAGAACTGAGGAGAGATCTAAAAGCTATTATATTCGTAAGGGACTCGAAACCTTCCTCCAGCAGCGCCTCGAAGACTTAGAAGACTATCAGGATGCCAGGAAAGCCCATGACGAGTTCGTCGCTTCCGGAGAAGAAGGCGTGCCGTTTGAAGCAATGAAAAAAGAACTCAATCTCTGAAACAATGTATACCATTTTTTTTGAAAAGCAGGCAAAAAAACAGTTTTATGCACTTGATCGTACAATTCAGAAAAAATTGACTAAAGCGATTGATGAAAAACTCGCAATACATCCGGACATATACCTTATTCCTCAGCAATACATTCAGCCCACTACCGTTTCCTGAATCGCAATCTTCCCACCGGATATACCTTTTCCATGCCGAACGACCTATTGCACACTGAGCCAGCTCAGGCCTCTGATCCTGCCACCGACCTGACAGCCCATGCGCCAGGTGAATTGCACGTGATGCGTCGCAATGGCAAAGTGACCCACTTTGATGCATCCAAGATCAATGTGGCAATGGCCAAGGCATTTCTGGCTGTTGAAGGTGATTCAGCGACTGCCTCCAGCCGGGTGCATGACACAGTTGCCACACTCACAGAACAGGTGGTCGCTGTACTGCACCGACGCAACCCGACTGGTGGCATGGTGCATATTGAACAGATTCAGGATCAGGTTGAGCTGGCCCTGATGCGCCAGGGCGAACATAAGGTTGCCCGGGCTTATGTACTGTATCGCGAGGAACGAGCACGCGAACGGGCTAAGGCTGCCGCTGCACCGCCGGTTGAGCCGGAACTGCGGGTCACCCTGGCTGATGGTCGCATACAGCCACTGGATAAGGCACAACTGACGACCCTGGTGACCGAGGCCTGCGCCGGGCTGGATACCGTGCAGGCCGATCTGATTCTGCAGGATACTTGTCGTAATCTGTTCGATGGTGTGCGGGCTGAGGATGTGGATAAGACACTGGTGATGAGTGCCCGGGCGCTGATTGAGCAGGAGCCGGATTATTCGTATGTCGCTGCACGCCTGTTGCTGAACGATCTGCGCCATGAGGCCTGTGGCTTTCTGCAGCTGCGTCAGCCGGTGCACAGCCAGGCAGCTATGGCTGAGGTGTATGCCGATTATTTTCAGGTGTATATACAGCGCGCGATTGCGCTGGAGCTGTTAGATCCGCAGTTGGCCACCTTCGATCTGGCGTTGCTGGGTAATGCCCTGTTGGCAGAACGCGATCTGCAGTTTACCTATCTCGGTCTGCAGACCCTGTATGACCGTTATTTCATCCATGCGGATGGCGTGCGGTTTGAACTGCCGCAGGTATTCTTTATGCGGGTGGCGATGGGGCTTGCTCTGCACGAGACCGAACGTGAGGCCCGTGCGCTGGAGTTTTACCGGTTGCTCTCCAGCTTCGACTTTATGAGTTCCACGCCGACCCTGTTCAATTCAGGAACCTTGCGTCCGCAATTATCCAGTTGTTACCTCACCACGGTTCCGGACGACCTGAGTGGGATCTATGGTTCTATCAAGGATAATGCATTATTGTCCAAGTTTGCCGGCGGTCTCGGCAATGACTGGTCACGGGTGCGTGGTATGGGTGCCCGTATTAAGGGTACCAATGGCAAATCACAAGGTGTGGTGCCGTTTCTGAAGGTTGCGAACGATACGGCGGTGGCAGTCAATCAGGGCGGGAAGCGTAAGGGTGCAGTGTGTGCTTATCTGGAGACCTGGCACATCGATCTGGAAGAATTTCTGGAATTACGCAAAAATACCGGGGATGACCGGCGGCGCACTCATGATATGAACACCGCAAACTGGGTACCCGACCTGTTTATGCGGCGGGTTGCTGAAGATGGTGACTGGACGCTGTTTTCGCCGGATGAAACGCCCGATCTGCATGAACTGAGCGGTCAGGCGTTCAATCAGGCGTATCAGCAATATGAAGCGGCAGCTGCCCGTGGCGAACTACGTACCAGCAAACAGGTGAAGGCTCAGGCCTTGTGGCGCCGGATGCTGGGGATGTTATTTGAAACCGGCCATCCCTGGATCACCTTCAAAGATCCGTGTAATCTGCGCTATACCAATCAGCATGTTGGAGTGGTCCATTCGTCCAACCTGTGTACCGAAATCACGCTGCACAACAATGATGACGAAATTGCGGTCTGTAATCTGGGTTCCGTCAATCTGGCAGCCCATGTTGATTCGGTACACGGTCTGGATCAGGCGAAGCTGCAACGTACGATCAACACCGCGATGCGGATGCTGGATAATGTGATTGATTACAATTATTACAGTGTGCCGCAGGCTGCTCATTCCAATCAGCAGCATCGCCCGGTCGGTCTCGGCATCATGGGTTTTCAGGATGCGCTGTACAAGCTGCGTCTGCCGTATGCTGGTGAGGCGGCGGTGGCCTTTGCTGATCGCAGCATGGAGGCGGTCAGCTATTATGCGATACGGGCCTCGACCGATCTGGCGGCAGAGCGTGGCACCTACCAGACCTTTCCCGGCTCATTATGGAGCCAAGGCATCCTGCCATACGATTCCATCCGTCGTCTGGCGGCAGAACGCGGCGATTACCTGCAGGTGGATGACACTCAGACGCTGGACTGGGACAGCCTGCGCGAACGCGTCCGGCAGGTCGGGATGCGCAACTCGAATACCCTGGCGATAGCACCGACTGCGACCATTTCCAACATTTGCGGGGTCAGTCAGTCAATTGAGCCGACTTATCAGAACCTGTTTGTCAAATCGAACCTGTCGGGTGAATTTACGGTCATAAACCCGTATCTGGTACAGGATCTCAGGGTTCGTGGCCTGTGGGATCAGGTGATGGTGAATGACCTGAAATATTACGATGGTTCAGTCCAGGCAATTGAACGTATGCCGGACGATCTGAAACAATTGTATGCAACCGCATTCGAGATAGATCCACGCTGGCTGGTTGAGGCTGCCTCGCGTCGCCAGAAATGGATTGATCAGTCACAAAGTCTGAATCTGTATATGGCAGAACCTTCCGGGACTAAACTGGATAACCTGTATAAGCTGGCTTGGGTACGTGGACTGAAAACGACCTATTATCTGCGTTCCATGGGTGCGACTCATGTGGAAAAATCGACCATGGCCAGCGGCCAAGCGAATCAGCTGAGCGCGGTTGGTGGCACTTATGGCACAACATCCGGTACTGCAGCTCCGGCAGTGTGCAGCCTGCTGGATCCGGATTGCGAGGCCTGCCAATAGAGCAATCCGGGCCAATTAACTGAAGGGTAATCACGATTAAACCCCTGTTTTCTGCTGGCGCACCACGTGCGCTGCAACTATTCTGTATGGTATGCCTCAGTGTGGCACTGATGGTGTGGGATTATCAGTATCCCCAGCTGCAGCAGGCCCGTGCGGCGCTGACCGTACTGGTCTCTCCGCTGCGTTTTATCGCCGGACTCCCGGTCACCGTCAGTCTGAATGCGCAGGACTGGTTCATGACCCGGCACCAGCTGCAGGATGAAAATACCACCCTGCGTCAGCATAATCTGCAGTTACAGGCGAAGCTGCAGAAATACACCGCGCTGCAGGCAGAAAATCTGCGTCTGCGCGAATTGTTAGATTCATCCGGCACGTTGTTAAACGAGCGTATGCTGATTGCGCAGTTGTCTGCGATTGATCTGGATCCGCATCAGCAACAAGTCCTGATCAACAAGGGGACGCAGGATGGTGTGTTTGTTGGTCAGGCCGTGTTGGATGCGGCGGCAGTCATGGGACAGGTCAGACAGGTTACGCCTTTTGCTGCCACTGTGTTGCTGATCACTGATGCGGACCACGCCTTCCCGGTGCAGGTCGTGCGCAATGGTCTGCGTACGATTGCGGTTGGCACCGGGCGAATTGACGCGCTGGAACTGCCTTATCTGCCGGATCATACCGATATCCGGGTGGGCGATCAGCTGGTGACATCTGGCCTGGGCGGGACCTTTCCGGCGGGATATCCGGTGGCGACTATTACGCAGATAGACCGGCAGCCGAACCAGATGTTTTCCTACATTGAAGCCAGGCCGCTGGCCTATCTGGATCGCAGCCGTGAAGTCCTGCTGGTGTGGGAAAATAAACCGGTGCTGGCACAACACACACCATGAAGCCATCCGGCCTGCTGCTGATCTGGCTTACCCTGTTGTCGGCACTGATCTTAACGATAGTCCCTCTGCCGGAATGGATACGACCTTATCGACCGGAATGGGTCAGCCTGGTCCTGATTTACTGGTGCATGGCATTGCCGGACCGGGTTGGTATCGGTACCGGTTTCAGTCTGGGGATACTGCTCGACAGCCTGACAGGTACTCTGTTTGGCCAACATGCACTCAGCCTCAGTCTACTGGCCTATCTGAGTCAGGTCTTTCATACACAGTTACGTATGATGTCACTGGTACAGCAGGCCTGCGCTGTGTTATTGCTGCTTTCAGTGGGTCATATCCTGAACCAACTGATTACCGGTGCCATGTCCCGTCTGTCGTTTGCACCGGGCTACTGGTGGATACCGCTCATCAGTGCCCTGCTATGGCCATGGATATTTGCGACGCTGCGTGATTTGCGGCGTCGTTACTGCATCCGGTAGCAGCAGCCTGCGATTCAGACTGATGTGAGCCAGACTATTTCACGCGGTATAACCGAGTTGAGCAAGGCTGTGTTCGTCATCGGACCAGCTGTGTCGGACCTTAATCCAGACCTGCAGATGGACACGAGTTGCAAAAAACTGACACATCTGCTGGCGGGCGGCACTTGCGGTTGCTTTCAGTGTCTGGCCTTGTCTTCCGAGCAGAATCGCGCGCTGGCTCTCGCGTTCTGCCCAGATGATCGCATGAATGCGATAGCGATCCGGTTCGGCGACGAATTGTTCTATCTCAACGCTGATGGCATACGGTAGTTCCTGGTGATAGCGTCGGGTGATCTGTTCGCGTAACAGCTCGGCAGCAAAAAAGCGTTCGGGCCGGTCTGTGATCTGTTCCGGTGGAAACAGTGGCTCGCTATGCGGCAGCTGTTGTTCTATGCTGGTTGCTAAGGTGTCAATCTGGGTGCCGGTGCGTGCTGAGACTGGCAGTATTGCCGCAAAGTCATGCCGGTCAGCCAGTTGCTGCAGGAAGGGTAGCAGGGCGGTTTTGTCAGGTACCCGGTCTATTTTATTGACTGCGGCGAGACAGGGCCGCCGACTTGTACGGATTCTGTTCAGTACCAGTTCATCTTCATCCTGCCACTGACGTGCCTGACATATGAATACGATCAGGTTGACATCATGTAGTGCGGTTTGTGCGGTCTGGTTCAGGTAGTGGCTGAGTGCCTTGCCCCGGCTGCGATGGATGCCAGGTGTGTCGATATAGACGACCTGTGCCTGATCTGTACTTCTGATGCCGAGGATTCGGTGTCGGGTGGTTTGTGGCTTGTGTGAGGTGATAGCGAGCTTCTGCCCGGTCAGGCGGTTGAGCAGGGTCGATTTGCCGACATTCGGGCGACCTGTCAGAGCGACATAGCCGCTGCGATAAATGGCGGTCACGCTTGTTGTAACCGGTTGAGTGCGGCCGCCGCTGCTGCCTGTTCTGCTCTGCGCCGGTTCGTGCCGCGACCAGTGATGCTCAGGTTATGGTGTGGGATATCGCAACGGACTGTGAACGCCTGCTGGTGTTGACTGCCTTGTGTCTGTTCCATCTGGTAGGTGGGCGGTGGCAGACCCCGGGCCTGCAGGTGTTCCTGCAGTGTGGTCTTCGGGTCTTTGGCCTGTAGTGCTGCTACCGGGTTGCGTAATGCATCGGCCAGTAAGCGGTGGACCAGATCACGCGCAGCAGTCAGGCCACCGTCCAGATAGACTGCGGCGATGATCGCTTCGACTGTATCCGATAAGATGGAAGTCCGTGCTGCGCCGCCACTATGGCGTTCACCCTGCCCCAGTCTGAGGGCGGTACCCAGTTTCAGGTGGCGGGCGATTTCTGCCAGGGTATCGCCTCGTACCAGATGCGAGCGCATCCGGGTCAGTTGTCCTTCGCGGATCTGGTGTAACTGATGATACAGATGGTCTGCTATGATAAATCCGAGGACCGCGTCGCCGAGAAATTCGAGCCGTTCATTATGGGCTGCGTCAGCACTGCGGTGGGTTAGTGCCTTTTGCAGATAGTGCAGATCGCGGAACTGATAGCCCAGCCTGGCCTGTAGTCGTTGTAGTGGGTCGTCACGGCGCATCAGTGAATAAGGTGTCCGATCCGTTGCCAGTTGACCCATCCGGGTGATTCCAGGTCCCAGTTCAACCAGACCAGAAACGCCTGTCCGACCAGATTCTGTTCAGGTACAAATCCCCAGCAGCGCCCGTCGTTGCTGTCGTCGCGGTTATCTCCCATCACCAGATAGTGTCCGGCAGGTACGGTGACTGTCCGGCTGCCCATAAAGGCGCAACCCGGATTGATATCCGGTACGCGTGGATTCGTCAGGATGTCATGTGCGATGTTGTCTGGTAGTTGCTCCTGACTGTGCCGGTAGCCCTGCGCACGCAGGCCACTGCCGGTGGCCTGATAGCGCCCGACTGGCGTCAGCCTGACTGGCTTACCGTTGAGGATCACGGTCTTGTTCACGTAGCGTACCGTATCACCGGGAACCCCGATCACCCGCTTGATGTAGTCCAGCCGCTCGTTCTGCGGCCAGCGGAATACAATCACATCACCGCGTTCCGGTTCGCTGATGTCCAGTAGTTTGTTTTTTGTGACGGGCAACCGGAGTCCGTAAATGAATTTATTGACCAGGATAAAGTCGCCGATCAGCAGGTTGGGCATCATGGATCCGGACGGAATCCGGAACGGTTCAATTGCGAAGCTGCGTATCAGCAGTACGATCAGAAACACCGGCAGAAATGAACGCGCATTGGCCACCAGATACGGGGGTGTGGTCAATTTACCGCGCAGCATCCGGTAAGGCAGCCAGATCAGTGCACTGACCAGCGTGCCAACCACCAGAGCATGTTCAATGCCGAAGGTCAGAATCAGCCAGATCAGCAGCGCAAAAAAGGCGATCAGCAGAAAGCGTTGCATACAGAACCGGGAAAATGGGTGTGAAGCAGGTTTAGCGGCGGGCCTTACGCTGCTGATGGCGGCGCAGGCGATACAGGGCGGCGATCGGGCCGGACAGGCCGTACACCAGAAACAGGGTAAACAGGACCGGTGCGGGTCGGATCAGGAGCACAGCCAGGCCGAGCATGATCACAACCGCACTGATAAATGGTACCTTGCCTTTGAAGTCGATTTCTTTGAAGCTGTAATAGCGGATATTACTGACCATCAGCAGGCCGGTCAGAATAGTCAGGATGACAATCAGCCAGCTCAATGCTGTACCGGGATAACCGCTGTTGTCGATAATCCAGACCGTTGCTGCCAGAATGGCCGCAGCAGATGGACTGGGCAGACCGGTAAAATATTTTTTATCACCGGTCTGGACCGTGTTAAAACGCGCCAGACGTAATGCTGTGGTGGCAGTATAGATAAAGGCGACGAACCAGCCCAGCTTGCCCAGTCCGGTCAGGGCCCACTGATGCACCAGCAGCGCAGGGGCCAGGCCGAATGCTATCAGATCAGACAGACTGTCGTATTCGGCACCGAAGGCGGTCTGGGTCTGGGTCAGGCGCGCCACCCGCCCGTCCAGTCCGTCCAGAATAAAGGCAATAAAGATCGCGACCACTGACTGATCAAAGTTGCCTTCAATCGCTGCCAGCACGGCATAAAATCCGGCAAACAGGGCAGAGGTCGTAAACAGATTCGGTAACAGATAGATACCACGTTTCCGTTTGCGGGGGTGGCGTGCCTGCGGCATGGTCAGTTTTTGTCTTTATCGACGATTTTCTGAATCCAGGGCATCATCGCACGCAGTTGTGCACCAACCTGTTCTATCGGGTGCGCCGCATTGTTACGCCGGTGCGCCGTCATTTCAGGATAGTTGGTCTGACCTTCCAGAATGAAACGTTTCGCATATTCGCCCGTCCGGATACGGTGTAGTGCGTCACGCATGGCCTGGCGTGATTCGGCATTGATCACGCTCGGCCCGGTCACATATTCGCCGTATTCGGCATTGTTCGAGATCGAATAGTTCATGTTGGCGATGCCGCCTTCATACATCAGATCCACGATCAGTTTCAGCTCGTGCAGGCATTCGAAATAAGCCATCTCCGGGGCATAACCGGCTTCGGTCAGGGTTTCGAATCCGGCCTTTACCAGCTCCACTGCACCACCGCACAATACCGCCTGTTCGCCGAACAGGTCGGTTTCAGTCTCATCTCTGAAGGTGGTTTCAATGATGCCGGTGCGTCCGCCACCGATCGCTGCAGCATAAGAGAGTGCGATCTGTTTGGCTTGTCCGCTCGCATCCTGTGCGACTGCGATCAGATCCGGGATACCACCACCTTTTGTATATTCATTGCGTACGGTGTGGCCGGGTGCCTTCGGGGCAATCATGATCACATCTAGGTCGGTGCGTGGCACGATCTGGTTGTAATGAATGGCAAAGCCATGCGCAAACGCGAGGGTTGCGCCCGTTTTCAGATTGGGCGCGATTTCGTCACGATACAGTTGAGCCTGAAACTCGTCCGGGGTCAGTACCATCACCAGGTCGGCGTCTGTAACAGCCGCAGTGACGTCTTTCACTGTGAGTCCGGCTGCTTCGGCCTTCGCGACAGAACCGGAGCCGGTGCGCAGGCCGACACACACGGAGACGCCTGAATCATGCAGATTATTCGCATGAGCATGGCCCTGTGAGCCATAGCCCAGAATGGCAACTTTGCGGTTTCTGATCAGGTTCAGGTCGCAATCCTGATCGTAATAGATATTGACTGGCATAGTGAGTTTTGTCCCGGAAATAACGGATTCAGAGGTGTACCTCAGGAAGCGGCAACTGGTTTGCGTCCGCGCACAACGCCCAGTGCACCGGAGCGTATGGTCTCAAGTATCGTATTGTCATCCAGTGTTTCAATGAATGCATTCAGCTTTGCATTGTCGCCGGTGATTTCAATGACATAGTGGGTATGTCCGATATCAATGATCCGACCACGAAAGATATCAGTCAGCTGTTTCAGTTCGGCTCGCATCGTACCTTCGGCACGTACCTTGACCATCATCAGCTCGCGTTCAATATGGATACCTTCAGTCAGGTCCACGACCCGTGTGACATCAACCAGCTTGTTCAGTTGTTTGATGATCTGTTCAATCACATGGTCGCTGCCGCGTGTTACCAGCGTAATTCGCGACAGAGTCGGATCCTCAGTCGGGGCGACAGTGAGTGATTCAATGTTATAGCCACGCGCGGCAAATAAGGTGGCGACCCGGGCCAGTGCGCCGGCAGCATTCTCCAGCCAGACTGAGATGATATGTCGCATCAGGCCAGCTCCCGTTCAGTGGTCAGATTGGGTGACAGATGCATCTCATGGTGGCCCTGCCCGGCCTTGATCATCGGATACACATTTTCTGCCGGGTCTACCACAATATCCAGAAATACCAGCCGGTCTTTCTGTGCAAATGCTTCACGATAAGCACCCTCCAGATCAGCCGGATCAGTAATTCTCAGCCCGACATGTCCGAAGCTTTCGGCCAGTTTGCAGAAGTCCGGCAATGCATCAACATACGAGTGCGAATAACGACTGTCATAAAAAAACTCCTGCCATTGTCGTACCATACCCATGTAGCCATTATTCAGTAATACGATCTTGACCGGCAGATCGTATTGTCTGCAGGTCGCCAGTTCCTGAATGCACATCTGGATGCTGGCTTCACCAGTGATACAGGCGACGGTTGCCTCAGGAAATGCCTGCTGTACCCCCATTGCAGCCGGCAGGCCAAAGCCCATGGTGCCCAGTCCACCTGAGTTAATCCAGCGGCGCGGCTGATCAAACGGGTAGAACTGGGCTGCAAACATCTGATGTTGCCCGACATCCGAAGTCAGGTAAAAATCGTGATCACGGGTGACCTGATACAGCGTTTCCACAGCAGCCTGCGGCTTAATGACGGTATCACCCGGCTGGTACGCCAGAGACTGTACCGCACGCCAGGTCGCAATCTGTTGCCACCAGACATCCAGCGCAGTCTGGCTGATCTGATCCCGTTGGGGTCTGAGCCGGGCCGTGATGTCACTCAATACCTGATGTACCTGGCCGACGATCGGAATATCAACCCGTACGGTCTTGGCAATAGAGGCCGGATCCACATCAATGTGGATAATCCTGGCGTGTGGACAGAATTCAGCGACCTGGCCGGTGACCCGGTCATCAAAGCGGGCACCGATCGCGATCAGCAGATCCGCTTCATGCATCGCCATATTCGCTTCGTAAGTGCCATGCATCCCGAGCATCCCGAGAAACTGAGCGTCGGTACCCGGATAGGCGCCCAGCCCCATCAGAGTGCTGGTAATCGGAAAACCGGTCAGTTTGACAAATTCGCGCAGGATATCTGAGGCCTCGCCCAGAATCACGCCGCCGCCGGTATAGATCACAGGTCGCTGCGCCTGCAGGATCAGTTCAACCGCCTTATGTGCCTGCCCGACATGGCCTTTCACCATCGGGTTATATGAGCGCATCTGCAGTGTATCCGGGCAGGTATACGGGATTCTGATGTTCGGGTCAGTAATGTCTTTCGGAATATCCACCACGACCGGACCGGGCCGCCCGGTTGCGGCGATATAAAATGCCTTTTTCAGTGTCGTGGCGATATCTTCCAGTCGTTTGACCAGAAAGTTGTGTTTGACGCAGGGGCGGGTGATGCCGACGGTATCCACTTCCTGAAATGCATCTGAGCCAATCACCGGTGTGGGTACCTGTCCGCTGATCACCACCATCGGCACAGAGTCCATATGCGCTGTGGCGATGCCGGTGACGGCGTTCGTTGCACCCGGACCGGAAGTGACCAGCACCACACCGGTTTTGCCGGTGGCGCGGGCATAGCCATCAGCGGCATGGGTCGCCCCCTGCTCATGTCGCACCAGAATGTGCCGGATCTGGTCCTGCTGAAATAATGCATCGTAGATATGCAGTACAGCACCGCCCGGATAGCCCCAGATATAGTCAACACCTTCGTCCTGCAGTGTCTGGACAACGATTTCGGCACCACTCAGGTTCATGTGCCAGTCTCCTCTGGTGTTGTTGCTGTCAGTTGATACTGGCGCATTTTTTTGCGTAAAGTGGTGCGGCTGATACCCAGAATAGCTGCAGTCCGACTCTGATGTCCGCCGGTATAAGCCAGGGTGCTGGTCAGTAAGGTCTGTTCCACCTGTGCCATCACTTGCTGATAGAGTTGCGTCGGTGCTGCGCCCGCCAGTTGCGCAAAATAGTCTGCCAGCACGGTGTGTACCTGCTGGCCGATTGCAGTCTGTTCTGCCGGGTGAGACATGAATTTTGTGACATATACAGGAAAAAAGTCCGATCTGCTGATAATAGCAGACAGCAAACGAGCGATTATAGCGTTGAACCGGGTGCTTTGCACCTGCTCCATCAGGTGCGCAGCAATTCCCGCTGAAAAGTTGGTTGAGCGTCGCGAAGTGGTTTTTGAGGCG
>CAWUJM010000034.1:0-19959 GCA_963922685.1 uncultured Gammaproteobacteria bacterium
ATCCGGGCTGAATGCCACGCTGGTCACCCAACCGGTATGGCCTTGCAGGCAGCGTGTTTCCGTCCCGGCGGCCAAATCCCATAGCCGGACCGTGCCATCACGACTGCCGCTGAGTGCGGAGTGGCCATCCGGGCTGAATGAAACGCTGAGTACCTGATCTGTATGGCCCCGCAGGCAGCGCGTTTCATCCCCGGTGACCAGATCCCACAGTCGCACCGTGCCATCGCGACTACCACTGAGGGCAGAGCGGCCATCCGGGCTGATCGCCACACTCGTAAACTGGGTTGCGGTTGGAATATGCACCACCTGGCCCGTCGGAATGTCCTGCCAGTGTTGCCATGTGCATTGTTGCTGCCACGGTGTGGGCAAGGTTGTGCCTGAACCGCGTGCGGATGCCAGCCCCTGTGGCAGACCGCTGCAATTGGTAAAGGTGCAATGGTCAAACGTTGCATTCGCCAGCTGGGTGTGTTGAAAGTCGCATGTGCGAAAGTGGATGCGTTCGGCCTGCCAGCGATTTAACTGGGCATCGGCCAGATTCACCTGCTGCCAGATGACTGATGCACCGGTTGTCTCCAGTCCGCGCAGATCCAGGCCGCTGAGGTTGGCGCCCACCGGTAAGGTGTGATCCGGATGCAGTTCATGTTGCATCCGTACGCAGAATAGCCTGGCCTCAGCCGCCGTCTTAGCACACAGGATCTGGTTGATGTCAGCCTGTAGTCTGGTCTGGGTGTTATTGCTCTGAGCGATGGCATGTACAAACTGTCGGGTTTCCCGGCTGATGGTGTGGCGGCTCAATGATGCCAGATGCTGGTGATCCGGTAATGCCTGCAATAAGGCCTCTGCCAGAAAATATTCAAAGAATGAGGTATGTGCAAAGCGGAATTTATCCGCCTTGTCGCGTACCAGAAAGCTGGCATTTTCCAGTTCGGTATGCAGCAGGTTGCGGGTATTGAGCCGGGTCGAGGCCAGAATGTTCTGAATGCCTGGGTGGCTGCGTGCAAATGTATCAAACCAGTCTTCCAGATCATCTGCCGGCAGGTGTTGTAAGGCGCGTTGTTGCAGATGCGCTGCCAGTGCAATCAGGATTTGTTTGCGATCCCGTCTGGTTAGCAATGGTTCTTTTTCGTGATCACGTTCAATACCATTCTGAAACAGTTCATCGTATATGGTGGCGATGTTGATCGGCAGGCCCTGCTGATGGCGTTCAATCAGTTGATCCGCCGTCTCGGTGATAAACCGGGCCATGATCGGGCGGGTGGCCAGTCCGGGCAGGTCGTGAATCTTTTGTATCAGGTCAAATGCGTGTGCACCCTGTTCGGCACCGAGCTGGCACTCAAACAGTTCCCGGATCTGTGCCAGCGACAGGGGTGCCATGTGGTACACCTGATACTGATTGCTGCGGCTGTGGTCGCGGTGCGCGCCAGCAAAAAAACCAGCCTGTTCGCGCAGATCGCGAAAGAAATGGGTGCGACAGGTCAATAACAACCGGGTCGGGCAGGCACTGAAGTCAGCCGTTGCGGCGCGGGCTTCTGCCTGACGCACCGCGCTCGGGATGATCTGCAGAAACTGGCGGTATAAGGTCACGGCATGGTCGCGTCCGATACGATTGCCGATTTCATCCAGGCCATCAAAGATGACCACACAAGGCTCAGTCTCAATCAGCTTGCGCACTTGTCCGGCATTCATGTGTTCGGTTTTTTCTGGTTCCAGAGCGATCAGGATCAGGTCGTTGATCTCAATGGTGACTGCCTCGCCATGTCGGGTCTGCGGAATCACCCGGCGCAGATCAAGATAGACCGGGATCGGTACGGCGTTGCTCTGTTGTCTGGCCTCATGCAGTTTTTTTGCCAGTAGTTGTGCCGTGACTGTCTTACCCATGCCAAAACCACCCAGTAACACAGTGATACGCTGGGCCGATCCGGTTGCGCAGACCCGTTCAAACAGGGTCTGTACTGCCGGCATAGTGTCTGCGGTGGTCGTGTCGTCGCCTTTGCTGGTCTGTATCCGGGCCTCAATCGCCCGGTGCGCCTCAAGATCCAGTTTGCCTGGCCAGTGGTGGTGTGTCACATCGTGCAGGGATACTGGTTTCAGAGATCTGGTTTTTTGCGGCGGTGGTTGGACACTGGCCAGATATTGACAGATTTGTTCCCGGATTGTCTGCACGAACTCGTCTTTGGTGTGTTCGCCTGTGTCTTCCCATAATTGGGTCAGGTTGGCATAGTCCCGGAATTTGAACGCCGGATAGTTGGGTATGGCGCGGTATGGCGCGCATAAATCATCACGTGTGTTGATCAGTTGTATCACGCAATAAGGTCGCTGATCTGACGGGCCGAGCCGATTGTAGAATATCTTTGCTTCGTGCTGGCAGTCCTTGCTTTGACACCACTTGTCACTGGTCATAAACAGTGCAAAATCGGAATCTGCTGCCGCAGGCAGATACTGATCTTCCATGCGGTTGATGTTGCCGCGCATATCATCCCGGTCAAACCAGAGCTTGATATTAAATTCCTGACCCCAGGGTGCTGGCAGATGTGTGCAGCTTGCTCTGAGTTTGGCGACAAACTCATCCAGATAGCGTTCGATGTTGTCTGATTGCTCCCAGGCATGACTGATAAAGACCTGGTATTCGGGTGGTTTCAGGAGGTTTGGCTCGGTGGTTTCTCCGGGTGTTTCGCGCACTGAGTCTGCGCTGACCTGTGCCTGCAGGATGCGCCGCTGTTCGCGCTGTATCGCCTGCTGATTCCAGGTCATCCGGAATGCTTGTTTTGTTGAGGTCAGCCGCAACAGGGGTGGTTCAGTGTCCGGTGTGATATTCCGCACGGTCTGGTTAATGCGCTGGATGCGCTTGCGGATGACAGCTGCTGCTGGTGCTGTTCCTTCCTGGCTGGTCAGGTGTGCCAGCACGGCTTGTTTGTCTGCCAGGCTGACGCCTGTTTCTCCACTGTCGCGGTTTTCGCAGCGGAACATGGCCTCCAGCAGCTGCCAGCAGACCGGCGGCAGTTCCGACCGGAGTGTGTCCTGATACAAATCGTATAATCTGTGTGCCATGTATAGACTCCTGAATTTTGCGATGTCACACTTGTCACAATAATGTAAGGGTGTGCCTCAGTCAATAGCAGGTGCCTGCCTGAAAAGAGTGACTCAGGGGAGTATCGCACGGTACTTGCTGGGGCATGATCCGGGTCTGTGCCCGGGGGCGTCTGCGGCCATGGATGGCCGCAGCCGAGCCCCCACGGATGGGTTGATGGCGTCCCCCGGCGCACAGACCCGGGTCATGCTGATGTGAGATTGATACCACCACATCAGATTGCATCGCTGCGGTGTGCCAGTCCGGGTCAGTCTGAATCGTGTTCTGCTGGTGGTTCGGGTACCGGATCGTAGCCGCCGGCGTGCCAGGGGTGGCAGCGTCCCAGGCGTTTCAGGCCGAGCCAGATGCCGCGTCGTACTCCCCAGTGGGTGATCGCGTCCATCATGTAGGCGGAACAGGTTGGCAGGTAGCGGCACTGATTCCCGAGGATCGGGCTGATGCAGAGTTGATAGGCCCGGATCAGTCCCAGGCACAGTCGTGTCAGCATCGGTCGGCTCAGCCTGGGGTCTGATACAGCCGTTGTTGCCGGATCAGTGTGCGGACGGCCGGGACGGTCTGGCGCATGGCGGTCTGGTCGCCTTGTGCCAGGGCGTTGCGGATAGCGGTTGAGGAGATGGCGGGGAGGGTGACGGTATGTTGATACACCAGCCCGGATGCGCACTGGTGCAGTGCTGATACGGTGTCGGTGTGGTGCAGGATGAGGTTGGGCGTGTGGCCGGTGCGTCGGGCGACGATCAGGTGGGCAAGTTGCTGTATCTGCTGCGGTTTGTGCCAGCGATGCAGCTGGGAAAAGGTGTCTGACCCCATGATCAGGCACAGGGTCTGACCGGGCAGGCGTGTCTGCAGTTCAGTCAGTGTGTCCACCATGTAAGACGGGCCACCCCGTGCTATCTCAATGGTATCGACACAGAATGCTGGCTGGTCCGCAATGGTTGCCTGTACCATCGCCTGCCGTTGTGCGGCACTGGCGTGGGGTTGTGTCTTGTGGACGGCCTGGTGCAGTGGTATCCAGCGTATCTGGCTGAGTCCGAGGGTGTGCCGGACTGACTCAGCCAGTGCCAGATGCCCCAGATGGGGCGGGTCAAAGGTGCCGCCAAAGATGCCGATCATATCCGGCAGGCGGTTGGGGGTCAGGCAGCGACCACGTGCACAGGTAGTGTGGCCTCGACATCGGTATGCAGGTGGATGGTGACGGTATGGTCGCCTGCCTGGCGGAACGGGCCATCGGCCAGCCGGATTTCGCTGCGTTCCAGGGTCACTCCGATCCGGGCACAGGCGGCGATGATATCTCTGGCGCCGACTGAACCGAACAGTCTGCCTTCTTCGCCGGCCTTGTGTGCGATGGTCACGCCATCCGGTAAGGCGTCCAGGTGTGCCTTGCGGGCCTCTGCGGCCTGTTGTTTTGCCAGTGCTTGGCGTTCCCATTCGGCGCGTTGCTGTTCAAATTCGGCCAGATTCTGTTTGCTGGCGAATACCGCTTTGCCCTGTGGTATCAGAAAGTTGCGGGCGTATCCGGGCCGGACCTGAACCAGCTCGCCCAGTGCACCAAGATTCGGAACCTTATCTAATAAAATCACGTTCATGAAGAAGACCTTAAGATAGTGCTATCTGTCGTGTGGCGGGTGTTTTCTGTGTTGCAGCCGGGTGCGAAAATCCCACCAGCCGTCAAGATAGCCGGCGAGTGAGGCGATATTCAGGCTGAATGGCATGCCCAGTAGCAGCATCACGTAGGTGCCGGTCAGCCAGAACCGCCTGATCTGAAAATGTCTCGCCAGATGATGGAATAAGCTGAGTGCCTGCAGTACAAACAGGACGATCATGACCAGATATAACTGGCTGGGTAATCCGGCACTGCTTTCTGCGCCGAGCAGGGCGGGTATCAGTAACAGCGGTGCGATGATCAGCCAGCTGCGTGAAAAGCGCAGGGCCTGAAAGGCCCGGGCGAAATCGTGTGTCTCACGCAGGGTCGCCTCGGCCCATAAGGCCAGCAGCAGTGCGCTGCTGTTGAGCATAAACCAGCTGGCCGCTATGGCACCCGGCATCCAGGTGGCCATGGCATTCACCAGTACCTGCTGTTGTTCCGGTTCCGGCAGCAGGACGTCCAGCTGGGCCTGCAGCAGGTTGCTGATCAGTCCGCGCCAGAATTCAACCGGTGCATCCAGTGCCAGGAATTGCAGCCCGACCAGCAGCCAGGCCCCGATCATGGCCGGTTCCAGGGTACCTGCCAGGCTGCGACCGCGCCGCAACAGCCAGCCGGAACTCCAGGCGGACAGCCATAACCAGCTGGCGGGCAACAACAATGCCCAGGGCGAGACTGACAGGATGCTGCCGAGCAGGCCCAGTCCGGCCAGACTGGCCAGTATGATCCACAGGCCTTCGCGCATGCCATTGCGCAGTGTACTGAGTGCGATAATGGCCGCACTGGCAATCAGCATGGGCGAGAATAGCAGCGCACCGCAGGCTGCAGCCAGGGTTGCCAGTATCGCCTGGACGCGACCCTGCATGATGCGGGCCAGCAGCGGCTTCATCGCAATGGTACCTTGATGCTACTGGTGGTTGTGGGAATAGGGCAGCAGGGCCAGAAAGCGGGCACGCTTCACCGCAGTTGCCAGCTGACGCTGAAAGCGGGCACGGGTCGCCGTGATCCGGCTGGGAATGATCTTGCCGGTTTCGGTGATATTCTGTTGTAGTAATTCCAGATCTTTATAATCTATCTGCTGAATGCCTTCGGCGGTGAAGCGGCAATATCTGCGACGGTGATGATGGTAGGGCATGCGGAATTTCCTTCTGGTGGGTTCAGCTGACTGCGGCTTCCGGGGCCGCTGCGGTCTGTTCTTCTGCTGGCCGGGCCAGCGGTGAGGCTGCGGTGATTGCTTTTTTGCGGCGGATCACCAGACGGCGCAGAATCGCATCATTAAAGCGGAAGGCCTGTTCCAGCCCGGCCAGTGTGTCAGCATTGCACTCAATGTTCATCAGCACATAATGTGCCTTCTGCATCTTTTCGATCGGGTATGCCAGCTGGCGGCGGCCCCAGTCTTCCAGACGATGGATACAGCCACCGTCATCTGTGATAATGGCCCGGTAGCGTTCCAGCAGCTCCGGTACACTGTCGCTGTGATCCTGGTGCACCAGAAACACAATTTCGTAATGACGCATGGTCACTCCCTGTGGGTCAGCAGCTTCCTGTTATGCAACAGTGAAGCAAGGAGAAGCATCTGCTGCCTGCAGATGATTTAAGGGCAGGCGATTCTAGGCAAGTGCCTGTGTTGTTGCAAGTCTTTTCGCATACCTGTCTGCGGGCAGGAGGACATTTGTCTGATGCTGATGAGTATACTGGCCTTTGTGGTCGCGATTGTGATTCTGGTCGGGATCCATGAATGGGGCCATTTTCAGGTGGCGCGGCTGTGTGGCATTAAGGTGCTGCGTTTTTCGATCGGCTTTGGTCGGCCGTTGTGGCACTGGCGCGGGCGGCGGGATGACACGGAATATGTGATCGCGGCGATTCCGCTGGGGGGCTATGTTGCCATGCTGGATGAGCGTGAAGGCCCGGTGCCGGTGCATGAGCGCCATCGGGCATTCAACCGGCAGTCCATTCCGAAGCGTGCAGCGGTGGTGATCGCGGGTCCGCTGGTGAATCTGTTATTCGCGGTGATCGCACTGGCACTGGCTGGTCTGTGGGGAGAAACCGGGCTGCGTCCTCAGGTGGGCCAGGTGGTGCCGGACAGTCCGGCCGCACTGGCCGGGATGCAGGTGGATGATGAGATTCTGACGGTGAACGACACCCCCGTACAGACCTGGCGTCAGGTGTTGCAGGCACTGGCTGTCGCCAGCGTCCGGGGTGATCAGGTGGTGATGCAGGTGCGTGATGCACAGGGTCGGTCTGACTGGCGTCAGTGGTCTCTTCCGGACGATATGGCTGAGCGGGATCTGCTGCATGAGCTGGGTCTGCAGCCGAAACAGCCGGTGCTTCCGCCGCTGCTTGGTCGGGTGCTGGCGGACGGGGCAGCGGCACAGGCCGGTTTGCAGGTGGGCGACCGGATTGTGTCTGTTGATGGTGTGGCCATCACGAACTGGTCGGACTGGGTAGCGATCATCCGGGCGCGCCCGGATCAGATGATCCGGCTGGTGGTGGAACGTGCTGGCCTGACTGAGTCGCTCGTGTTACGGCCTGAGGCACACCAGGCTGCAGGAGAGGTGATCGGACGGATCGGGGTGTTGCCGCAACCGTTGAGTGAAGCCGCTCTGGCTGCGTACCGGGTGACTTATCAGTTATCGCCGTGGCAGGCATTCACCAGCGGGGTGACGCAGACACTGGATATGGTCGCACTCACTGGCCAGGTGATCTGGCGTATCCTGACCGGCACTGCGTCTGTGCAACATCTGAGTGGGCCGTTAAGTATTGCAGATGCTGCCGGACAGACCGTGCAACAGGGTCTGACACCATTTCTGAAGTTTCTGGCGCTGGTCAGTCTCAGCCTGGGCGTGCTCAATCTGTTGCCGGTTCCGGTCCTGGATGGTGGTCATCTGGTATATCTGGCACTGGAGGCGGTGCGTGGCAGGCCGCTACCGGAGGCCTGGCTTGCCTGCGGGCAAAGGCTGGGCCTGGCTGTGCTGGGCAGCGTGATGCTGCTGGTGTTTTATCTGGATATACAGCGTTTTCTGAGCTGAAGCACAACGGTAATCCGGACTATCCGGGTCGGATGGGGAATTGTTGCCTCACATGTCATTCCGCGCGGAGCGTAACGAAGTCGCGGAATCCATCGCCAGCGGTGCCGGATTTGCGTAGCTCCGGCGGGTCAATCAGGAAGATTCTGCGACGACGGATCGTGCCGGAACTGAAGATCTGGTATGTCTCACTGGAGGTGACTCTGGCAGGATGTTGCAGATCAGCATAGCTGCACCATCACTGTCCCGGGGCTGTAACAATTTCGGTCTGACACCTGTCCTGACTATGGTAAAGTACTGAACTTCTGATTTCCGGTCTGTTCTGACTGGTGCTGTGACAGGATGTTTTTATGCCCCGCCCGACCTGCTATGATCGTGACGAACTGCTGCAATGTGGCCATGGCACAATGTTCGGGCCGGGTAACGCCCAGTTACCGGTCGGCAATATGCTGATGATGGATCGCATCACGCAGATCAATGCTTCTGGTGGTGCGTTTGCAAAGGGCCAGGTAGTGGCTGAACTGGATATTCACCCGGATTTATGGTTTTTTCAGTGCCATTTTCCGGGCGATCCGGTGATGCCTGGTTGCCTTGGTCTGGATGCGCTGTGGCAGAATGTCGGTTTTTACCTGGCCTGGCTGGGCCATCCCGGACGTGGACGCGCACTGGGTGTTGGTGAGGTGAAGTTTTCCGGTCAGGTGTTACCGGATGCGCAGAAAGTGACTTATTTTCTGGATATCAAACGGGTGATCACACGTCGGCTGGTGCTTGGCATTGCAGATGGTCGGGTGTTAGTGGATGGCCGGATGATTTATCAGGCGAAAGATTTACGTGTGGGTCTGTTTACCTCAACTGAAGGTTTCTGATTGTCGGGTACCTCTGACTGTACCTGCGTTTTAAGGTGATATTTATGCGTTTTCTGCAACATAACGGGACGTTAAAACGATTTTTTTCCATCTGGCTGTGTGGTATATGGGCAACATCGGCACTGGCTGCCGGTACTGATACGGTTGAGCAGAAGATTCAGGCGGCACTGCAGTCAAAATTACCGGAATTATCTGTGCAGTCAGTACGCCCCAGTGTATTGCCGGGATTATATGAAGTGGTGTTTGACACCAGTATCATTTATGTTGATGCCACCGCGCGTTATGTGCTGAGTGGCGATCTGTTTGATACAGACACACGCCAGTCGCTGACAGAAACACGCGTGGCGGCATTACGCGCAGATTTACTGGCGCAGCTGGACGAGAAGGATATGGTGATTTTTGCCGGTAAAGAACCAACGCAGACCGTGACCGTGTTTACCGATATCAGCTGTGGTTATTGTCGTAAGCTGCACAGCGAGATTCAGGATTATCTGGATGCGGGTATCCGGATACGTTATCTGGCATTTCCACGCGCTGGTGTGACCAGTGAGGCGGGTAAGACAGCCGAATCAGTGTGGTGCGCCACAGACCGGAATCAGGCGATGACGGCGGCAAAAAGCGGCGAAAAGATTGCGCAGAAATCGTGTGACAACCCGATTGCTGAACAGGTGGCACTGGGCCAGCAGTTCGGTATCAGAGGTACACCGGCACTGGTGCTGGAAAATGGTCGTATTCTGTCTGGCTATGTGCCTGCAGAACGGTTGCAGCAGTTGTTAAGCCAGGACCAGAAGTAAAGGGTGGGGGCCTCTGAAAACGTGGCGAGCGCAGCAGTTTTCAGAGGTCCCCGGATGGTTTATTCATCCAGCTGCAGCAGTTCTTCATCAGTCCACCCGGTGTCGGTGCCAGTGGGTCGCAGTGCATCCCGGATACGTTGTAACACACCACGCTGGCGTGGCTTAGCGACCTGTTGCTGCAGTGCCTGAATCGCCTCTGATGTGGCCTGGCCTGTGCTGATGTCAGTGATTTCCGGTTGCTCCCAGGTGCCGGTGACCTGATAAGTAAACCGGGTCAGGCTGTCTACCTGGCGACGCAATAATTGTTGTACCAGTAAGCTGGTCAGGGTGCCGACCGGCCCGCCCGCCAGGGCACCGGCCAGTAACAGGGTGCCGTCCAGCTTCGGAATCACATACACCAGCTGTTCCAGATCCTGCTGAATCAGGCCGATCCGTCCGGCCAGCTGAATATAGCTGGTCGGGCCGTTGATGTGCAGATTGCGGGTATGTGCCTGGCCTGCGCGGAACTGAAAGTTGCCCTGAATCTGATCAAAGCTGTGGCCTTTTTTCAGCAGATCGTCAAAATCAAGTTTCAGGCGGCGTTGTAACGCATCCACATTGACCAGGCCCAGGATCCGGGTGATACCTGGGCTGACCTGAGTTAAGCGACCCGGACCCAGCCGGATGCCCGCTGTGCCCTGCAGTCCGGCTAGGCTGAATTGTTCGGGCCGACCAGTCCAGTGTAGTGCGATATCGCCCTGTGCTGAAGAATCATGTAACTGGCGCGGATAACCCCATCCGGTCAGCCAGGTACCCGGATCGCTGAACTGAAATCTGCCCGTCAGGCGGGTCTGATTATCCGGCTGATGCCAACTGCCCTGCAGCTGTAACTGCAGGTTATCACCCTGCACGGAAAGCTGTTTCAGTGTTTGCGTGGTGGCATTGTGCCGGGTGCGTAGCATCAGCGTACCCAGCGAGTGCTGATTGACGCGCAGATCGTCACACAGCAGGGCCAGTTCCGGCCAGTGTGCACTGTCTGCAAGATTTACGTCAGGTCTTCTTTTATGACCTGCGGGCCAGCTGAGATAGGCTTTGTGCAGATAACCCTTCAGTGTATGCCGGGCAGCATCATAATGTACTTCGCCGCTGATCTGCTGACTGTGCAGGGTGCCCTGAATCTGTTGTTGCTGCCGTGTAACCTGTAATTGCGCCTGATCTGCATTCAGAGCACCATACGCCAGCTGGTCTGCACTGACATCAATCTGCCAGGGCAGTGCTGCCGGGTTTGCGCTCGGGATGTCCTGCCAGAGGGTCTGCCAGACGGCCAGATTCAGTTGGGCAAAGGTGCCGGTCAGATGATAGCCGGTGGCTGGCAGGTGCGGCAGCGGTCGGGCATAACTGATGGCACCGCGTTGCCAGTCATGGCTGAAGATGCCGCGTCCGTTGCGACCATAACGTACTGTATGGGGTTGGTTCTGATGTGCCGGAGACAGCGTCAGTCGCAGTGGACGGGTGGTGTGTCGGGCCTTACCCAGCGGTGACGGCAGACGGATCGCCAGTCCGCGCAGGTCACTGTGGAGTTTTAACTGGTTAAACCATTGTGCCGGCAGGGGTTGTCGCGGAATGGCCAGGCTCAGTTGTGCCGGTGCGGAACCCTGCACCAGCCGGGTTGGAAAGTTTGGTAGCCAGGCTGCTATGGTGTCTGCACTGAGTTGTTTGTCGAGCAGGATCAGGGTCTGTTCAGCTTCCGGGCGGATTGCCAGCCGGATCGGTTGTCCGCGCAGGCTGGCCTGCACGGCCTCTGCCTGTAGCCGGTTGTTCTGAACGGACAGGGTGCCTGCGATCTGATCCAGACGCACGTCGGCCAGTTGCAGACTGGTGTCGGTCAGACGGACAGAGCCATTCACTTGTGTCGGGTCGTGCCGGGCATGTAGTGGCAGCTGAATTTGTAACTGGCTGTGTGCGGTACCGCTCAACTGCATCTGTGCGGCCAGCTGCCGGATGGTCGGGCTGAGTGACCGGGCTTGCAGCAGTGTTGCCAGATCTGCTGCCGGCCCGTTTGCCGTAATGTCTAACTGTAATGGGTTGTCTGCAGTCAGATCAGCGATCCGGGCGCGGGCCTGTACTGGTGAATTCAGCAGACGACCGGCAGTCAGGTCACCCAGTATCAGATCGGGTTTTAACGTCATTTGCAGCTGATCAATATGCAGCACTGGCCAGTCGGGATGGAAGGCCAGGGTTGCCGCACGAACCTGTGTGATAATTGAAAAGGTATCCGCCCGTCTGGCAGCATCGGGCAGGCGATCTGGTGAGCTGCTGAAGATCAGATCAGACTGCACAATCTGTCCGTCGCGTAAGGCGCGGTCTAGCCAGCGTACCAGTGCTGGTGACATGATCTGAGCCGGCAGATAATGCGTGACTGCTGACAGTTGTCCGTCGTGCAGCCGGGTGCGCAGATCCAGATGCGGGTTGTGTTGTGCAGAGAGTGTCAGTTGCAGCTGGCTGTTGCTGCTGAAGTGCGGTGTGTCGAGCCGAATGTCATCGGCAGTCAGCTGCCAGGTGTCGGCATCCGTCCGGGTGCCCCGGATCCCGGCTGTCAGGTGGGTGATACTGAGTGGTTGACGGAACAGGTTGGGGTAGTGCAGTGTGGCGTGATCAGCGGCCAGTGTGGCGTGAAGGTGATGCGGCGACCAGGTGATCTGTACCTCCTGTAACATCCCGGTCAGTTGCGCCGGTTGCAGCCATGTGTCTGGCAGGACGGGCAGCGTTGTGATCAGCGTGTGCAGAGGTGCCAGCACCAGGTTGGTTGCCTGCAGGCTGAGCTGTGAGCTTGCCGGGTCGTATTGCAGGTGTATCGGTTCTGCCGTTAAGGCAGGCCAGATGATCCGCAGGGTATCCGGTGCTGTCAGGCTGGTTGTGCTGAGCCGGATCGGGCCCAGAGCATGGGTCAGTTCCGCAGAGAAGCCGTGCGTATCCCAGGCCAGGGTTGCCTGCTCGATCTGCAGACCGTGTGACGGATCGCCGAGCACCAGATTCTGAATCTGCAGCCTCGGCAATCCCTGCGACCAGTCAGCCCGCAGTTGCCCGATCTGAATCCGGGTCTGCCAGTGCTCACTGAGCCAGGTGCTGACCCGGGGCGGATGCTGGCTCAGCCAGAACAGGCTGAGTTGTAATATCACTGCCGCAAGCACACCGGCCAGTAGCATCCCGGCGATGCTGATGCGGACGGCATTCAGAAGAAACAACATGTAAAGGACGGTGTGCTCAGAGGGTGCGATGCAGATTGACGTGGCGATCTCAGTGCCAGCGTTATCCGGTCATGGCTCTCCGAGGTACGCCATAAACCCATCCGTGGGGGCTCGGCTGCGGCCGTCCGGGCCGCAGACGCCCTCGGAGAGCCATGACCGGATAACGCCTTGCAGTGAAGTGGCACAACCACCTTCGTGGCTGCTTTCAGATCACCTCCGTTTCTGATAAAAAGAGCTGATCTGGCCAGCTGGCATCGTATAATAACTGAATACGATGTCGGATGCCGGGTTGAGATGCGACATCAGCTTCAACAGCGTCTTTTTTCGGGGAGAACGGATCAGATATGGCGATCAGAGTCGGAATTAACGGATTTGGCCGGATCGGCCGTATGGCACTGCGTGCCATTGCGCAACAGTTTGCAGATACCTTTCAGGTGGTTGCCATTAACGGGACACTGGAACCGGATTATATGGCGTATATGCTGAAATATGACTCCATCCACGGGCGCTTCGCAGCTGATGTGCAGGTACAGGATGGTCATCTGGTGGTCGATGGCCGTACCATCCGGCTGAGTGCGGACCGTAATCCGGCGAATCTGAACTGGGGAGATCAGGGGGTTGAACTGGTACTGGAATGTACTGGTGCCTTCCTGCGGGCCGCCGGGTGTGAACCACATCTGCAGGTCGGGGCGAACAAGGTGATCATGTCCGCTCCATCTAAAGATACGACTCCGATGTTTGTGTATGGCGTGAATCATCAGGCATATGCCGGTGAAGCAATTGTATCGGCAGCATCCTGTACCACCAACTGTCTGGCACCGGTCGCACAGGTACTGGTACAGAACTGGGGTGTCAGGCGAGGGCTGATGTCAACAGTGCATGCCGCGACGGCCAGCCAGAAGACCGTGGATGGTCCCTCGAAAAAAGACTGGCGCGGTGGGCGTGGTATTCTGGAAAACATCATCCCGTCCTCTACCGGTGCAACCAGGGCACTAGGCCGGGTGATGCCTGAATTACAGGGCAGACTGACCGGCATGTCGTTCCGCGTACCGACCTCAGATGTATCGGTGGTGGATCTGACCGTGGAGCTGGCCGCACCAGCCAGCTACGATGCGGTCTGTGCCGCGATGCAGGCTGCGGCACAGGCCGGTGCCTTGCGAGGGGTACTGGAATATACCGAAGACAGTGTCGTTTCGACTGATTTTCGTGGCCATCCGGCCGCATCCATCTTTGATGCGAAGGCAGGTATCGCGCTGGATGATACCTTCATGAAGCTGGTGTGCTGGTATGACAACGAATATGGCTATGCCTGCAACCTGTTGCGCCTGGCGCAACATGTGATGTCAGCTTAAGCACGGGGACGCCATGGCTGCTTATCTGAAGCTGACGGATCTTGCACTGGCAGGAAAACGAGTCCTGATCAGGGCCGATCTGAACGCGCCGGTGGATCCGCTGACCAACCAGGTGACATCTGATGCGCGTATCCGGGCCTCACTGCCCACCATCCAGCATGCGCAACAGGCCGGAGCACAGGTCATCGTCATGACGCACCGGGGGCGCCCGCAGGAAGGCACAGAACGACCGGGAGACAGCCTGCAACCGATCGTCACAGCACTGTCCGCTGCACTCGGTCAGCCGGTACGGCTGATACCGGACTATCTGGACGGGGCCTTTGAGGTCGCAGCCGGAGAAGTCGTCTTACTGGGTAACGTGCGCTGTAATGTCGGTGAAAAACAGAACGATCTGGTACTGGCGGAACGTTATGCGGCATTATGTGATGTGTTTGTACTGGATGCATTCGGCACGGCACATCGGGCACAGGCATCAACCTATGGTGTCGGCTTTGCGGCACCGGTCGCGTGTGCCGGGCTCCTGCTGACTGCCGAGCTGGAGAGTCTGGCCCGCGCCCTGGCGCAGCCCGCCCGCCCGATGGTCGCGATTGTTGGCGGTGCCAAGGTCTCAACCAAGCTGGGTGTGCTGGAGGCCCTGGCTGATAAGATTGATCAGCTGATTGTAGGTGGTGGCATCGCCAATACGTTCCTGCGCGCAATGGGTCATCCGGTCGGCGCATCCTTATACGAGCCGGAACTGGTGGATACGGCCAGACGTCTGATCGACAGTATGGCCGCACGGGGTGCCAGTGTGCCTATTCCGACTGATGTGGTCTGCAGCAGGACCGCCGGGCCGGAGGCGGTGGCTACAATCAAACCGGTTGCCGCCGTTGCGGCGGATGACCGGATACTGGATATCGGCCTGGATTCAGCCCGCGTGCTGGCAGACCGGATTGCGGGTGCGGGTACAATTGTCTGGAACGGCCCGGTGGGTGTGTTTGAATGGGATGCCTTCGGCCAGGGTACACGGACGATTGCGCAGGCGATTGCACAGGCACCGGGTTATAGCCTGGCCGGAGGTGGTGATACGATTGCAGCGATTCAGAAATACCGGATTGCAGACAACATCTCGTATATCTCAACTGCTGGCGGGGCCTTTCTGGAATATCTGGAAGGTAAGACACTACCGGCAGTGACAATGTTAGAACAATGCGCGGGGGCACACGCCCCTGCATAAACAAGGGCACTTCTGAAAACGTCGCGAGCGAAGCAAAGACGAGGCGAAAAAGCGCAATGTACAGGTCGTACATGAGCACTTTTCAACGAAGTATTTGCGAGCGCAGCAGTTTTCAGAGGTGCCCGTAAAGGAGAAATATGATGGCACTGATTACACTACGTCAGTTATTAGACCATGCCGCTGAACACGATTATGGTGTGCCAGCGTTCAATGTGAACAATCTGGAACAGACCCGGGCGATTATGGAAGCGGCTGCCGCGACCAGTTCGCCGGTGATTATTCAGGCCTCAGCTGGTGCACGCAGCTATGCGGGTGCGCCTTTTCTGCGCCATCTGATCCTGGCTGCAGTAGAAGAATATCCGCAGATACCAGTCTGTATGCATCAGGATCATGGTGTGTCACCTGCGGTGTGTCAGCGTTCCATCCAGCTCGGTTTTACCTCAGTGATGATGGATGGTTCACTGGGTGAAGATGGCAGGACACCGACCGATTATGTCTACAATGTTGATGTGACTCAGCGCGTGGTTGAGATGGCACACGCGTGTGGTGTCTCAGTGGAAGGGGAGCTGGGTTGCCTCGGGTCGCTGGAAACCGGGCTGGCAGGTGAAGAGGATGGTATCGGTGCAGAAGGTGTGCTGGGACAGGATCAGCTACTCACCGATCAGGAAGAAGCAGCTGATTTTGTCCGCCGGACGCAGGTGGATGCCCTGGCGATAGCGATTGGTACCTCGCATGGTGCGTACAAGTTTACCCGTCCGCCAACCGGTGAAATTCTGGCGATAGAGCGGATCAGGCAGATACATGCGCGCATTCCGGATACGCATCTGGTGATGCATGGTTCTTCCTCAGTGCCGCAGGACTGGCTCGCGATCATCAATGAATATGGTGGTGAGATGGGCGAGACCTATGGCGTGCCACTGGCTGAGATTCAGGAAGGCATCCGGCATGGTGTGCGTAAGGTGAATATTGATACCGACCTGCGGATGGCTGCAACTGGTGCCATCCGGCGGCATCTGCATGATAATCCGGCCAATTTTGATCCGCGCAAATATCTGCAGGCAAGCAAGGAAGCGATGCAGCAGATTTGTGTGGAACGCTTTGAGGCGTTTGGTACTGCCGGACAGGCGGACCGGATCACCGCTCTGAGTCTGGAGGCGATGACCGGGCGTTATCAGACAGGTGTACTGGCACCACAGATTCACTGAAGTGGTAGATGTTGGTCTGTACTGGCAGCCTTTAAGTGCTGGTGTGCCGGGCTTATCTGTTCCGGCATTGAAAAATCGTACTTCAGTTGCGACAATTATGGCGTAATGGTAGTGGGCTGAATGTAACAGGTTACCGGCCTGCAAACTCCGGACGGTGATGGTGCGGTTGTCCTGCTCTGAAATATCCTGCCGGACTCTGTTTCTGCGGGGGATACGATTTAACGATGAGCTATCTGGTTACGCAGATAGGTCGGCAGTGCCTGTTCTGCACTGACATAGCGGCGTTGCAGCCAGTCTGCTGCGCCCAGCCGGGCGACATCCCGGGCCTGTACAAATGCTGTCGGATGTATCTGCTGCACGGCACACTGTTGTTGCAGAGTGTCAGCATAACTGGCCCAGGCACTGCCAACTCCCTGCCAGGGGTTGTGCACAGAATCATAATCTGACCCCGTTACTTTATCTGGCGTGCACAGCTTTTCGGCCTCCTGACCCTGCATCATCCCCTGCTCATCCCGGATAAATACTCCCCAGTAGACTTCACGCATCCGGGCATCCAGTCCGGCCAGTACGCACTGTGCCTGGTGTTCACGCACAGCACCCTGCGCCAGTGCGCGCAGGCTGGAGACAGGGACAACCGGCAGATCGTGTGCCAGTGCAATGCCCTGCGTGACGGCAGTCGCGATCCGTATGCCGGTGAACGAACCCGGCCCGCAGGCAAATGCAATGGCATCCAGTTGTGGTAACTGCACACCACCTTCTGCCAGCAGGGTATCGGCCATCGGCAGCAGGTGTTCGTTATGTTGCCTGGCTTCAGTGATGCAGCGTTGTTGTATCTCGCTGTCGATCAGTAGGGCGACAGAGCAAGTGGCTTCGGTCGCATCCAGTGCAAGTAATTTCATGGCTGGCGAATAAAATTCAGTGCGACTTCCGGATCGCGGGTGCGCGCAAAGTCGGGCATGGCGGCAAGAAATGTATGACCATACGATTTTTTCAGCAGACGGGGATCACATAACATAAAGATGCCACGATCTGTCGCATCCCGGATCAGCCGACCGGCACCTTGTTTCAGTGCAATGGCGGCCTGTGGTACCTGATAAGCGATAAATGGATTCTGACCGCTGGCACGAATGGCATCCAGACGGGCCTGCAGCACCGGATCGCCGGGTGAGGCAAACGGCAGTTTATCAATGACCACCAGAGACAGTGCATCACCGCGTACATCCACACCCTCCCAGAAACTGGCGGTGCCCAGCAGGATCGCATGACCGTGCTCGACGAATTGTGTGATCAGTTCACCCTTCGGTGCATCACCCTGCACCAGTATCGGGAACGTCAGACCGGCCTGTTGCAGCCGGTCAGCAGCCTCGTGCAGGGCACGATAGCTGGTGAATAATAAAAAGGCGCGACCGTGGTTGGTCTGCAACAGGGGCAGGGCAGCGTCCAGCACGGCTGCGACATAGCCTGAGTCCTGTGGCATCGGCAGGTCATGTGGCACATACCACAATGCCTGCTGCGCAAAATCAAACGGGCTGTCCCATTGTTGGCACATGACGTCCTGTAAGCCCAGTTCCTGCTGGAAATGAGCAAAGCTGTCACCGACTGCCAGGGTCGCTGAGGTAAAGATCCAGCTGGCCGGATAGTCGGCCATCCGGTTACTGAACAGGTCCGCGATATTCAGCGGGGTAAGATACAGCCGGATGCTCTGACTGAACAGTTCCAGCCAGCGGATCATCGGTTGTGCTTCATCCTCCGGACGGCGCAGTCGTTGCAGCAGTGTCTGTAATGCCTGGCAGCGTTCCTGGCTGTGTGCCAGTTGTTTGCCGCGTCCGGCGATCAGTTCAAGTAGGGTATGTACCGCATCCAGTGCCTGCTCCAGCTGATCCAGTGCGGTCTGTACGGTGGCATCGTCTGCAATCTCGGCCCAGGCCTGGCGTCTGGTTCCGCTGCTGAATGCAAGTCGCAGGTCATAGGTGGTCTTTTTCAGCTGATCCAGCCGGGCCGGGAAGTCGGCCAGATCGCCTGCTTCGTCATGATACGCGGCCAGGGTATCCTGAATAAATTCGAGCAGCTGACGACTGCTCAGGCTGTCGCCGAAAAAGCCACCGGCAATGTCTGCCAGCTGATGGGCCTCGTCGATGATAAATACATCTGCGGCGGGTAACAGTTCGCCGAACCCGCTTTCCTTCAACGCCAGGTCAGCACACAGCAGATGGTGATTGATGACCACAATGTCGGCTTCCTGCGCCTGCCGCCGGGCGGCGATCAGGTGGCAGTCCTGCCAGTGCGGACATTCCTGTCCGAGACAATTGTCCAGTGTCGATGTGACCTGTGGCCAGACTGCAGCGTCTTCCGGAATGCCGGATAATTCAGCAATATCACCCCGTGTCGTGTGTTGCGCCCAGTCCTGTATCTTAAGCAACCAGCGTAACACATTACCAGGTTGACCCCGGGCATCACGTAAGGCAGAATCCAGCCGCTGATTGCACAGATAATTTGCCCGGCCCTTCAGCAGGGCGACCTGCGCCGGGCTGGCCAGCAGTGCCTGCAGGTGTGGCAGGTCGCGCAGAAACAGCTGATCCTGCAGGTTGCGGGTGCCGGTCGAAATGATCACCTTCATGCCGGACAGCAGGGCCGGTGTCAGATACGCAAATGTCTTACCTGTGCCGGTGCCGGCCTCAGCAATCAGGTGGGTCTGCTGCTCTATCGCCTGCATCACCGCGATCGCCATATCAACCTGTTGTGGCCGATGTGTGAAGCCTGTGATCTGTTGTGCCAGCAGGCCGGTCGGGCCCAGAATATCGGTAATCGCGTCCATATCCTGTTCAGTTAATCTGCAGATGTTGTCATTCAACGCCTTATCACGTTTTAATCGCTGGCTGGTGCATGCCTATGTGCACGCCAGCCAGTTGCGCTGGGGTGTGGTGATGTTGCTCAGCGCGGGTCATTTTACCCTGAGTTATCTGTTGTTACGGGTGGTCGAAGAGCCGCTGGCAACGCCGGATGTGTTCTGGTACTTTTATATCACGACAGTGACGACTGTTGGTTATGGTGATTTTTCACCCACGTCGGCAGCCGGGCGCTGGATGATGACCCTGTTTGTGATGCCAGGCGGTATTGTATTATTCACCACGGTATTAGCGAAACTGATTCAGGATGTTACGGCTGCTTGGAAGAGACGAATGAAGGGATTAAAAGACTTTTCGCGGATGGCAGGCCATATTGTGGTGGTCGGCTGGTGTGCGCAGCGTACCGAACGTATGGTGCAGCTGATTCGTGGTGATGCGTCAGAACGACGCGATATCATTCTGCTGGCGCAGCTGACGGAAAACCCCTTGCCGGATGATCTGCATTTTGTGCACACACAGAATCTGTCGGCACCGGCTGCGATCCGGCAGACCGGTGCGCCACAGGCCGATTTTGTGGTTGTGCTGGGGCAGGATGATAACGAATCGCTGACCGTCTCTCTGGCGGTCGGCGCGGTGTATACCGGGCATCTGGTGGTCTATTTTGAACAGGCCAGTTATGCCAGGTTATTGCGTCAGCATT
>CAWUJM010000035.1:0-18484 GCA_963922685.1 uncultured Gammaproteobacteria bacterium
GGTACCGGCGCGCAGCCAGGTGCCCGTCAGCCCCGCCGACCGGGGCCGCGAATGCACCCTCGTATTTGCCAATGGCGACCCGATACAGCCGATCCTGCTCGGCCTGCTGCAACCCGACCCCAGCCCGGCCAGCGCCGACCCGGTACAGATTCAGTCCGACCAGAGCATCCGGCTGCAGACCGGGCAGGCGACGCTGGAACTACACGCCGATGGCCGCATCCTGCTGCAGGGCCGCTATATCCGCTCTCAGGCGTATGGCCCGAACCATCTGGTGGGCGGTGCGATCAAGCTGAACTGATGCGGCATCGCCCCACCACACGACAGAATACGTGATAATACCGACACTTCATGGTAGTCCACGATGAGTAAGACACACGTTTACGCCAACAATCTGGAAATCGCCTGCAAGGCCAGTGACGGCAAATCGCCGTGCAGCTTTCCTGATCCGTGCTTCAGCCCACCCGCGCCTCCGGCAGGCTGGCCGGTGATCCCCTATGCCAATACCGCCCATGCGAAACATGCCACTAAAATCAGCAAAACGGTCTTTATCGGCAACAAACCGGTAATACTGAAGGATAAATCGTATATCAAAAAGAGTACCGGCAATGAACCGGCGACCGGGCCCAAGGGCTTGGTCACCCACACCAAAAAAGGCAAGGCTTATTTCCGTAGCTGGTCGATGGATGTCAAAATTGAAGGCTACAACGTCTGTCGCCATACCGACCTGATGACCCATAACCATAATCCAATCTCGGGGAATACCGGTGCCTGGCATTTTTTAAGTGCAGCAACAAAAGATGACTGTAAAAAAGAAAAAGAAGCCATTGATAAAGCATGCGACGTGAGTAAGCACGACCAGAAACGCTTCGTGGATCGGCAAAAAGGCCGCAACCGCCGCCGTAACCGAAACAGAGGAAAATCTGACCATGCCTTACGCCTGAAAACCTGGAAAGATAACCATTGCAGGCATCTGCTGTTTCAACCACGCCCGGATTTATTACAAAAACGACTGAAAAAATTTGAAGCCGATGCAAAAGACATGTATCACGATTTAGCAGGCGAGGCCTGGGATGTAGCAAAAGACCGGGCCACTGAACAGGCGAAAAATACGGGCCAGCGTATGGGTGCCAAATGGGTAGCCGGTCTGGGCTGTACTGTGTTTTCACCTGCTGGTACCGCAGCATGTTGAAACAGCAGCTACTGTCTGGAATGTGTTAGATGGTGTGTACTCTGTCATTGCAGGCGGTGTGCGCATGACTCGTGCAGCGATGGATGTGAAGGATATGGCGAGTATTCTGTCATCCGTTCCAGAACAACTGAAGGAAGTGGAAGCATCCATCAATGATGAAAAAAAACGTAAAAAACTAGCTAAGAGATTACTTAATGAGGCCATGCAGGCAGCAACACGAGACCCTTGCATCCAGGCCAGAAAATGTATGTTGGTACCCTACAAAGGAGATACCTATAAAAAAGAACATTTGCAAACGGTGAAGGTCGGCAAACATACTCTGAAAGAAATACCAAAAAATGAAGGCAGCACCTTTATGACCAAAATCGGCATGGCGACCTCATCCGGATGCTGTCCCGGACAGACCGGGCACCATGTCATACCCGATAGCTGGGCAAAAAATGCAGGCTGCACTGGTTATTTAGAGGGTCGAGCCCCGGTTGTTTGTGTGGAAGGAGTGAGTCAGAACGACGGAACACATGGAGCTATACATGTCAAATTAAACTCTCTCTTAAGAGAGGCTACAGAAAAACCAAATCATGATCATAATGATCCAGAAAATGTTATAAAAATGGCAGCACAATCCCATGCAGACACCTTTAGTCACTGTCGCCAGAATTGTATTGAAAAGCAACTGAAAGAATATTATCAAGGGTGTAAAAAATTTAATGCGGAGCCTATTCCTATGAAAACAGCAGATGGGGAAGTTTCCGGTAGTACATTTGGATAATGAGGAAATATAAATGATTCCTGAGTCTATCAAAAAAATTATGGGCGAATCAGTTTTTGTTGATTGCTGTATTCCAACTCCTGTCACTTATGCCATAATTGCTGAAAAAGATATGGGAGAAGATTATGATCCCTGGAAAGAACTGCCTCCCTCCTATTTGATAGTACATAATACCGAACGGAATATCTGGGGGGCAATAATATGGGATACTAATGTTTTCAAGTACCCACGCTCTGTGCATATGACACCAGAAGGAAGCATACTCACAGTTGGCGAGCGTGGTCAGGTTTATTACTTCGGGCCAAAAGGTAAAATAAGAACCTTTGAAAAAGTTTCTCAGGACTTAATCACGGGCATTCGTGGAATAAAAAATATTCATAATACTATCTACATCGTTGGTACTTATCGTACCGTATTGCGGCGTGACGGACCGAATCAGTGGGCTTCTGTTACACAGACTTTAGAAGCAGAAACCTTAACAATTGCTACCGAAATTGATAAAAAAGGTGGCAATTTTCGACCAGGATTTGAATGCATAGATGGCTTTGCTGCAGACCGTGACCTGTATGCCGCTGGTGGACACAGCGATGTCTGGCACTACGATGGTAAAGACTGGCATCCGGTAGACATTCCTGTAGCTGACATGCAAATCAATTGTATCTGCTGTGCCAGTGATGGTTATATCTATATTGCTGGTCGTTTCGGCAGCTTGCTGAAGGGCAAAGACGATCACTGGCAGGATCTGACTCAGCAGGAGCTCGACTGGACCGATTTTCGCGACATGGTCGATTATGCAGGCACACTCTACTTATGCACCGAACAAACCCTGTACACCCTGCAGGGCGATCAGTTACAACCGGTAGACTTCGGCGATATGGGCGAACCATTCAGTTTCAGTGCCCTGTACGTCAACCACGGCCAACTGATGGTCTCCGGCTCCTTTCACGCCTGCGTATACGATGGCAAACAATGGCGATCCCTGTATGGCAATCCGAAGGCCGATGAAATAACCGATTTCGCCATTCTGAACCAGGTCACCGATCAACTGGAAGACACACTGGATACTCTGGGTGAGGCGGCTGACAAACTGAAACAGCCTCAGAACACGCCGTAATACGCACTTTTCACCAGAGTGCATTACCATTCAGGCGTCACCATGCAACTACATAACCACACCCGCTATCAGGCCGGATATGCCACCGGCATCCTGACGACCGGCCAGTATTGCGTGGTAGTCGCCGTCAAGGCGACCTACCGCATCACCAGCCTGGATGACCCGCAACCGCCGCTGGCGGAAGAACAGCAGCCGCTGTACGACACCGATGGCTACAGCGGCGAACCCGGCGACAGCAGCCCGCTGTACGACAACGACTTTGCGCCCTGCAAACCGCAATGCGACGTGCTGCTGCCCACTCCGGTGGCCTATACCCCGCACGGCAGACCGGCCATGCAGGTGCCGGTCGCGGTACAGATCGGCAACTGGCGCAAGACCTTTCGCGTGGTCGGCCCACGCCTCTGGGAGCGCGGCATCATGACCACCGCCAGCAAGCCGCAGCCCTTCACCCGGCAGCCGCTCAGTTGGGAAATCGCCTACGGCGGCACCGACACAGTCGCCTATCCCGAACCCGACCGGGTGGACGCCTTCCTGTACAACCTAGTCGGCATCGGCTACTGGCGCAAACCGAAGCGCAAATACCTGCACGGCAGCCTGATCGCCCAGACCGAGGCACTGGATCAGCCGATCAACGACCCAGGTGCCCGCTACCTGCCGCAAGGCTTCGGGCCGATCGCGCGCAACTGGCAACCGCGCAGTGCCTATGGCGGCACCTATGATGACGACTGGATCCGCCACACCAAACCGTTCCTGCCCGCCGATTTTGACACTCGATACTACCAGTCGGCCCTGCCCGACCAGCAGATCCCCTACCCCAGGGGAGGCGAAATCGTCACCCTGACCCATCTCACACCGGAAGGCGAACTGTCCTTCGTCCTGCCCCGGTTCCACGTGCCGATCAGCCTGCAGACCAAGCGAGGCCAGCGGGTCACACTACAGCCCGTGGTGGATACCATAACCATTGATGCGGAAGCGCGCCAGTTGACCCTGGTCGCCCGGGCGCACCACCCATTCATCCATACCATCCACGAAATCGGCGACATCCGGATCGGACACCCACCCGTAACCATCCCCTTCGTCATCACAAAGCAACAAACCGATGCCTGAACCTCGCCTGTACGTCGCCGGACTCGGCATGATCTCCGCGCTGGCGATCGGCGCGCCCTTCAACGCCGCCGCGATGCGCTGCGGCTACAGTGGTGCCGAACGGCTGAGCGAACATCAGGATCGGATTGTTGCCCAAGCTCCTCTGCCCGGCCAGCAACGCGGCAGTGCCCGACTGGCCGACATGACCTGCCAGGTGATCCGCGAAGCCCTGCAGGGCCTGCCCGACGGCCACCAGACCGCCCTGTACATGGGCACCGAAACCACCGACCGGTTGCGCGACCCCTGCCCGGACCTGCCCCAACGGCTGCGCCAGCAACTGGATCAGCAACACCTCAGCCACGCCATTGACTATAACCATGCGCAGCACGTACCCCACGGACGCATCAGCTTTGCGTGCGCCATCCAGGCAGCGCAGGCTGACCACACCCGCCACGCCTACGCCCTGATCGTCGGCATCAGCTCCTGCCTGTACCCGCAACACCTGAACTACTACCACGGCCTCGGTCGCCTGCTCGGGCCGGACAACCCGGATGCCTTCATCCCCGGCGAGGCCGCTACCGCGATCCTGCTGACCACCCAGGCACCCGACACCCCTACCAGCGCAATTTGCGGTGCCGGATTCGGCACCGAACCGCACCCGATCAGCGGCCAGCAGCCAGTCACCGGAGACGGCCTGACCGCCGCCATCCGCGCCGCAGAGACCGCCAGCGGCATCACCAGCGACGCCACCGACTTCCGGCTCAGCAGTGCCTCCGGCGAGGCCTACTTCTTTCGCGAACTGAGCAGTGCCTCCGGCGAGGCCTACTTCTTTCGCGAACTGAGCATTGCCCAGGGCCGCACCCTGCACGACCCGAAGCCCGAACACCCCCTGTGGCACCCGGCGGACCATATAGGCGAAGTGGGTGCCGCTGTCGGCGGGGCGATTGTAGTGATGGCGCACTATGCGTTTACCAAGGGCTATGCCCCCGGCCCACGCGCCCTGGCGCAACTCAGCAACGACGACACCCAACGCGCCGCCTTCCTACTGGAACGGGCAACGCCATGAACCACCGCACGATCCGGCCACACCGATGCACCTGACTAACCACACCCCCTATGCCGCCGCCTACAACCCCGGCCTGCTGCCCGAAGGCCGCCATTGTCTGGTGATCGCCCTCAAGGCAACCTACCGCATCGTCCCGGACGCAGAGCCGCTGCCACTGGCAGAACAACAACAGCCCCTGAACGACACGGATGCGTATCAGGGCGAACCGGGCGACAGCAGCCTGCAACACGACCACGACCTGGCCCCGTACAAACCTCGCTGCGACGTGCTGATCGACCAGCCGACCGCCCATGTCCCCAAAGGTCGGCGCGCCCGCCAGATCGAAGTTGCCCTGCAGATCAACCAATGGCGCAAGGCCTTTCGCGTCCTCGGCCCACGCACCTGGCAGCGCGGCCTGCTCACCACCGCCGGCGAACCGGACTACTTCAGCACCCAGCCGCTGACATGGGAAATCGCCTACGGCGGCACCGACCCGACCGCCTACCCGAAGACCGGCCAGAGCGAGGCCTATCCGTTCAACCCGGTCGGCACCGGCTACTGGCGCAAACCAAAACGCAAACAACTGCATGACAGCCCGATCGCCCAGACCGAGGCACTGGAACAGCCGATCAACGACCCGGGAGCCCGCTACATGCCACAAGGCTACGGCCCGGTAGCGCGTAACTGGCAGACCCGCAGCCAATATGTCGGCACCTACGACGAGCACTGGATGGACCACATCCGGCCCTTCCTGCCCGCCGACTTCGACCCGCGTTACCACCAGAGTGCTGCCCCCGACCAGCAGATCCCCTATCCGAACGGCGGCGAGACCGTCACCCTGACCCACCTGACGCCGGACGGCCACCTGCAATTCCACCTGCCAACCCTGCGCGAAGTGATACACTTAACCCCGGTGCGCGGCCCGCGCATCACCCTGCAACCGGTGGTGGACACGCTGACTATTGATCCGCAGGCCGCGACCCTGACCCTGGTCGCGCGGGCACACCACCCGCTGCGCCACAGCCTGCACGACATCACCGCCTGTACCATCGGCACACCACCCCCGAAACCGGTGGTGGTGCCCTTTGCCGACTTACTTGCCACCACCCCTTCCGCCAGGAGCACACCATGAGCGTCTATGCCAATGGCCGCGCCATCGCCGGTCGTGCCAAACAGGGCAAATCCACCGCCTGCTTCCCCGATCCGTGCTTTGCCCCACCGGCTTTGCCCGCCCCGCCGGGCTGGACCGTGGTGCCCTTCCCGAACACTGCCTACGCCAGACACACCAGCAAGGCCTCGAAGACCGTCTTCATCGAAGGCAAGCCGGTGATGCTGAAAGACAAATCGTACTTCAGCACCAGCACCGGCAACGAAGCCGCCACCGGCCTGAAGGGCCTGATGACCAAAACCAAAAAAGGCAAGGCGTATTTCACCAGTTGGTCAATGGACGTCAAGATCGAAGGCTACAATGTCTGTCGGCATATGGATGGGATGGATCATAATCATGGTTCATCACCTGCCAATACCCCGGAGTGGAAATATTTAGACGGTGCGGCAGGCCAGAAAAAAGGATGTAAAAAAGAGCAAAAGAAAATCAAGCGAGCTTGCAGTAAAAAAAATACTATCCAAAACAACAAACCACAGAAAAAAGACTCTGGCAGCTGGGCAAGTGAGCATTGCCATGGCTTGAACTATAAACCAATAAAAATTGGAAAAGAAAAAGATTTAGAAAAAAAGATGAAAAATATAAAAAAATCACTTGGGGAATTGGAAATTGTTGATCAAGCAATAAGTAAAGCAAGTGCAAAAGTTCAAGAAATCATCGAAAGTAAATTAAAAAAAATATTAACTAAAGCTTCTCTAAAAGCTTTTTTAGGCCCAGCGGGTTGGGTGTGGACGGCTTACGACGCTGTTAGTACACCTGTAGAAATCAAAAAACTGAATGACCATCTGAAGTTAGTCAAGAATGAATTAAATGAAACAAAGAATAGGATTCTTAATTTCAACAAAACACTTGAAAACATAAAAACAAAAGTAGATGGAGGAGATTATAATGGCGTGTCAGGAGAAATTGCAGATTTACAAAAAGAGGTTGCTAAAATCAATCCTTGTTTACGGGCCAGAAAATGCATGTTAGTTTCCTATAATGATGCAAAAAGCAAAAAAAAGAACAGAGGCTGCTGTAATGGACAAACTGGGCACCATATAATTCCAGATCGTTACATGAAAAGAGATGGAAAGAAAATCTGCGAGAAATATACTAAAGGCAGCGCACCAACGATTTGTGTTGAAGGAACCGGAGCTAAACAAAAAACGGATGAAGCCACTGGGCATTTGATTCATAGAGGTGGTTCGCATGGCATAATACATGAAAATTTAGACAATATTTTAGAACATAATACAACAGGCGGCACCTTAAGTTATAAAAACGCACGTAATGCAGGCATAAAATCTATTCAACAAACATTTCCACTATCTCACTGCTCAACAGAATGCTTAAAAAAACAAATAGATCATTATTATAAAGACAGATGCAAAAAAGAAACAAAAGGAGGCAAATTACCTGAACTACAGTATTTCGAAATTAGCAATCGTAAAAAAGAGGCCACATTATGATTGATGACAAAAAAAAGGCTAAGGCTATCAATACAGTATTTATTGACCATGATATCATTGGTGCTACTATCGCTTCAAGACATCATATAGCTTTCGCTACTCGGGAAATTCAATGGATGACAGAAGAAGAGCTTGATGATGATGACTCATATGAAAAAGGCCCTGATGAACTAAGAACTTGGCTGATTACCTATCACTATGAAGAATTAGGTTATAAAGGTGGCTTTTCAGCTTCTGGAGTCAGAGGAGTTCGACGGATATTACCCGTCATCTTATTTGAGAATAATATATCAATAACGCTTGGCTTGTATGCACAAGGCAATTACAAAGGGCTTATTGATGAGTATTCTGATATTCATAATATGGACGATAAAAATTATATAGCGACTCCCATTCCATTACCACATTACTCCATGTGGTCTGGTGCTACTATTGAAAACCATATTTATTTCGCAGGAACCCCTCGAGTTTTATATAAACGTTTAGCACCTGGAAAATGGATAAATTTAACAGATAGAGAAACCTACCCTCATATGTTCACCGATATAGTAACAGCCGAATCCAAGTCAGAAGATGGTTTTGTCGATATAAGATCGGGCTTTCATGCCGTTGATGGTTTCACAGAAAATGACCTCTATGCAGGCGGTGAACAAGGTGACTGCTGGCACTATGATGGAAAAAACTGGCGCGCACTGGATCTTCCCACCAATAGCAACATTCGTTCTATCTGCTGCGCACCAGACGGGCAGGTTTACATCGGTGGCAGCATGGGCACCCTGCTTAAAGGTCGCTTGGGTGCCGATGGTGAACGCTGGCAAAAAATTAAATTCGCTGATTCCCCTAGTGAAGAAGACTTCCGCAGCCTCGCCTGGTTTCAGGGTAGATTATGGCTGGGAGGCTGGAATGGCACCTACCGACTGGAACAACAACACGGCCAGCCAGTCGTGCAACGTTATGTCTTTCCGGATGGTGGTGCCAAACAATTTTCTTTTTCAGGTGGCGTCTGTAGTTGTGACGAAGCCCTGATGGCCTGGGGTGAAAGTCAGGTACTCCTGTATGATGGAGAGCGATGGACCAACTTTCTCATCAGTGATATGTCAGTCAGCATCCCGGATGATGTTGCCGAGGCCTTACAGACCGTTGCAGAAAAACAGCAACCACAATAAACCAGCCACATTACAGCAACCGTCCCAACTCTGCCTATGTTCACCCCACTGGCCATAACCGGTCTGGGCATGACCAGTTGCCTGGCCGACGATGCACCCGGCAATGCCGCGATGATGCGCTGCCGGTACAGTGGCTTTGAGACCACCGGCTTTGACGATCCGGATCAGCCGGGCAACTATCTGGTGGGTGCAGCGTCCATGCCAGAGCCGCATCTGCGCGGACTGGATCACTATCTGCGCCTGTTGCAGGAGGTAGTCACTGAGGTGGTCGGTGATGAACCGCCGACCACGCCCCTCCCGCTGATCCTGTGTCTGCAGGAAATGGCCCGTCCGAACGGCCTGATGAGCCGCAATCTGGCGCAGGATCTGTACGATCAGTTCATGGCACGGTATCAGGACACACCCTGCCGTCTGTATCGCTATGTTGCACACGGGCGGGTTGGTCTGGTGCATGGCCTGCGTGAGGCGGCGCAACTGCTGGCCAGCGACAAGGCCGCGCAGGTGCTGCTGGTCTGTATCGACAGCCTGTTGCACACCCGCGCGATCCAATATTATCTGGGTGATGCGCAGACCGGACGGCGTCTGCAGGGTGTGGACTTTTCGAATGGCTTTATTCCGGGTGAAGCGGCGGTTGCCCTGCGCCTGAGTGTGCCGGATGGCAGCACCCAGACCGTGATCACCGGCACCGGGCTGGCGGATGAGCCAGCCCCGCTCCATTCGGGCGAGGTACTGCGCGCGGAAGGCCTGTGCCAGGCGATCCACGCTGCTGCTGCGGAGGCGCAGACCCGGGTATGCGATACCGACTTCCGTCTCTCCAGCGCGAATGGCGAAGAATACTGGTTTCGCGAGGCCAGTCTGGCGCAGACCCGCACGTTGGAAGCAGTCCGCCCGAGCCAGCCTTTGTGGCACCCGGCGGATCATATCGGTGAAGTGGGTGCCGCTGTCGGCGGAGCGATTGTGGTGATGGCGCACTATGCGTTTGCCAAGGGCTATGCCCCCGGCCCACGCGCCCTGGCGCAACTCAGCAATGACGATGCGCAACGCGCCGCCTTTATTCTGGAGCGGGTATCGCCAGCATGACTTATGCACCCACTCTGATTGAGCAACTGAGCAAGGACGCGCCCTTCCACTGGTTTTTGTATGATCGCGCCAAACGCAGTCCGCGCTACACGCTGGAAGACTTTGCGCATCAGGCAGAACAACTGGAGGCCGGTCTGGATGCACTCGGTCTGGCCTGGCAGGCGGGCAAGCCGGTCGCTGACTGGCTGACTCCGGATGACTGGGGCACACCCTTTGTGCTGGCCACCCTCGGCATTCGTTATCAACAACCCGATCTGTTTGCACAGGCTCTGGATCTGCTCAATACCGATGAAGAAACGCATGGTCGCGAGCTGGTCGATGCCTGTTTGTGGCACCCTTCAGAAGACCTGACGTCCTGGCTGCTGGCCCTGCATCAACACACTTCACCCGTGGCACGGCAAAGCGCGATTGCGGTTGCGGCCAGTCAGGCACAACCCCTGCATGACCGCATCCTGCAGGATTATTGTGACGATCCGGCACCGCTGGTGCGTTGCCAGTTATTGCGCTATCTGGGCGAACGACAACATTCGGATCAGCTCAGCCTGATCCGGGATCACTACGCGGATGCGGACCCGGATATTGCGTTTGCTGCTGCGCGCAGCGGCATCCTGCTCGGTGATGCAGACGCACAGGATGCCCTGACGCCGTTCGCCCTGCGCGAGAATGTGCACCTGCCGGAGGCCCTGTCCCTGATCTTTGCCCGCACCAAGGATCCGGCACAGCGTGAATTCTGGCTGGATAAGCTACGCGCCGACACGACCCTGCCACCGCACATCTTTGTGTATGCAGTCGGTGTGGCCGGGCATCCGGCCGGTCTGCCGTATCTGTGGGACGCACTGGCCGATCCGCTGTTGTGCCGCGCCGCTGGCGCAGCCTTTACTCTGGTCACCGGTGCTGATCTGGAGGATGCCGATCTGGATGCCGCGACCAGCGACCCTATCCCGCAGGCGGCATCCGGCCAGGACTGGGAAGACGACCTGCCAGTACCCGATCCGGCTGCGGTCCAGGCCTGGTGGCAGGATCACCAGGCCGATTTTGCGGCCGATCAGGCCTGGCTGGCCGGTGCCCCGGTGACGGATGCGGCTGCCCTGCAGCGCATCCTGCAGCAGGGTAATCAGCAACAACGGCATCTGGCCGCCCTGTATCTGCATCTGGATCAGCAGCAGCCGTATCTGGATTGTGGCTGGCCGCCCTGGCGTCAGTCGCAGGCCGGTGCAGCGTCGCCTGACGCTGCATCATCGCACATATCCGGATCCTGATATCTGCTACAATCGGCAATTATTCGTCGCAAAAAACCGAGTACTCAGGGCAGCTCCGGCTGCTGATTATCACCTGTCCCTGTCTCAGATCCATAAGGAGCAACTGTATGGCAAATGAAGGTAGCGTCGCGCCGAAAGAGCGCATCAACATCAAATATATACCGGCCACTGGCGACCAGCAGGCAGAAATCGAACTGCCCTTGCGCATGATGGTGGTCGGCGACTTCAAGGGGCATGGCGAGGATACCCTGCTGGAGGAACGTGAGGTCGTCAGCGTCAACAAGACGAACTTTAATTCGGTGATGCAGGAAGCCGGGCTGGAACTGAATATGAAGGTGCAGGATCACCTGTCAGAAGAGGCGGAAGAAGATGCCGAAATCAGTGCTGACCTGAAGTTTGCCTCGCTGAATGATTTTTCACCGGACAGTATCGCGCAGCAGGTGCCAGAACTGAAAAAACTGCTGGAACTGCGCGAGGCCCTGGTCGCCCTGAAGGGGCCGCTGGGCAATGTGCCGGAATTCCGCAAACAGTTACAGAATCTGCTCGGCGATGACGCGACCCGCAGCAAGCTGGCCGATGAAATCGGGCTGGTGCTGAGCCAGAAACCAGATGATGATGCCGCCTGAAATAGCCTGACTTACCTAATCTGAACAGGAACTGCACCATGAGTGAAGAACAAGCGCAAGCACCCCAGGAAGCCGTACCAGACAGTGCCGGACTGCTGGAACAGATCATGAGCCAGACCCGGATGCAGCCGGACAATGAAGAATATCAGGTCGCACAGAAGGGCGTCGCCGAGTTCATTTCAGAAATGCTGAAGAGCGACGATAAAGAAGAACCGATCAACAAACGGCGGGTTGACGGTATGATCGCCGAGATTGATAAAAAGCTCGGTGCCCAGATTGATGCGATCCTGCATACCGAACAACTGCAACAACTGGAGTCCGCGTGGCGTGGTCTGAAGCATCTGGTTGACAAGACCGATTTTCGTGAAAACATCAGGCTGGACCTGGTGCATGTCAGTCAGGCCGAATTACAGGAGGATTTTGAGGCCGCACCCGAGATCGCTCAGAGCGGTCTGTACAAGCTGGTATATTCATCCGGCTATGGCCAGTTCGGTGGCGAACCGGTCGGTGCCATCATCGGCAACTATACCTTTACCCCGAAGGGCAAGGACGTTGATCTGCTGGGCAAGGTCGCCGCTGTGGGTGCCATGGCCCATGCGCCCTTTATCGCTGCTGCCGGGCACGAATTCTTCAATGTTGACAGTTACCCGGAATTACCGAACCTGAACGATGTGAAGGATATCTTCGAGGGACCACGTTTTACCAGTTGGCGCGGCCTGCGCGAAAATGAAGACGCTCGCTATCTGGGCCTGACCCTGCCGCGCTTTTTGTTACGCACACCGTATGACCCGGAAGAAAACCCGATCAAATTGTTTAATTATACTGAACAAGTAACTGATAACCATGAAAATTATTTATGGGGTAATACCGCCTTTCTGATGGCCAGCCGCATCACTGACAGCTTTGCGAAATACCGCTGGTGCCCGAACATCATCGGCCCGCTGAGCGGTGGCGAGGTCAGCGGGTTGCCGGTGCACCTGTTTGAATCCATGGGGCAGTTACAGGCCAAGATTCCGACCGAGATCCTGATTACCGACCGCAAGGAATACGAACTGGCGGAAGAAGGCTTTATCCCGCTGACCATGCGCAAGGACAGCGATAATGCGGCCTTCTTCTCGGCCAACTCAATCCAGCGTCCGAAGATCTTTCCGAAGACCCGGGAAGGACAGGATGCCCAGACCAATTACAAACTGGGCACCCAACTGCCTTATATGTTTATCATCAACCGCTTAGCGCATTACATTAAAGTCTTACAGCGCGAACAGATCGGCAGCTGGAAAGAGCGCCAGGACCTGGAGCGGGAACTGAATACCTGGATCAAACAATACGTTGCCGATCAGGAGAATCCACCGGCAGACGTGCGCAGTCGCCGCCCGTTGCGCGCCGCGAAGATAGAGGTTGCGGATGTCGAGGGCGATCCAGGCTGGTATCAGGTCTCACTGGCTGTGCGCCCGCACTTCAAATATATGGGTGCCAACTTCACGCTCTCTCTGGTTGGCCGACTGGACCAGGAATAAGGTGAACCGCCAGGCTATCCTTCTGCGGCAACAGATCAGCCCCCATGCCTGTGCGTGGGGGCACTGAGTCTGTGGCCGCCGGGAGTTTTTTTGAGCGTCTGGAGCCAGCACCAGCCGAACGGCAGCGTACCCGCAAACAGCCGGATAAGGCGGAACAGGTCGCCATCATCAAACGTCAGCTGGACATCCTGCTGAATGCCCGGCAGGGTGCCTCCGCCAGCACGCCCGACTATGGCCTGACCGACTTTAACGATGCGGCTGTCAGCACGGCAGATATGACCTTAAAGATCATTGATGACATCAAACAGACCATCCACCGCTACGAACCCCGGGTCAGCGTAGACACGGTCGTCTGTGAGCGGGATCCGGATTACCCGATGGAACTGACCTTTCATATCATCGGTTATCTGAATGCCGACACAGCGCAGGAAAGACTGGAGATTGATCTGGTCATGAGTGGACTGGATCGGTACAACCGGATCCTCAGATAAAGACTGTTGATCGCTCCCTGAAGATGTTCTCCGGAAACATGCAGCATGGCCTGACCTTGTGGGAACTGATGGTCACTCTGCTGCTGGTCGTATCCGGTGTGAGTGGCGCGGCCAGTTTACAGCTTTACCTGGCACAACAGGGTCGTCTGGCCAGTCAATCCACACAGGCCACCCTGATCACGCTGGCACTGAGCGAACAATTACGCACGACAGCTGCAGCGACAACCCTCTGCCAGAACACAGTCACAGCTGGCTTACCTGCCGCTGACATGACGATTACCTGCACCGACAACACATCATCTGACCGTACACAAACGGTTATGGTCGGATGGCCGCAACCTCCGGCGGCATTGCACCTGACTGTCCGGCTATCGCATTAGGGCATCTCTGAAAACTACTGCGCTCGCAAATACTTCGTTGAAAAGTGCTCATGTACAACCCGTACACTGCGCTTTTTCGCCTCGTCTTTACTTCGCTCGCGACGTTTTCAGAGGTGCCCGTTAAGTACGTCATGCCGAAGATTCCACAGCACTTGTTCGAGCTTGATGCCACACCGTCTTATCACCGCCGGGTGGATCTGTTAAATCGCTGGCACCTGGACCTGCCGCTGCTGTGCACCATTCTGCTGCTTGCGGTGCTGGGTTTCGCCTTATTATATTCAGCAGACGGAGGGCACACAGGCCGGTTAGAACGTCAGATGATGCACTTTGGCCTGGCCTGTGGCGTGCTGGTGTGGTTTGCCCAGATTGCGCCCGCTACCTGGCAACGCTGGAGCATCAGCATCTATGCCCTGAGTCTGATACTGCTGATTGCGGTATTATTTCTGGGCGAAACCGGCAAAGGCGCACAACGCTGGCTCAGCATCGGCAGCTTTCGTTTTCAACCCGCCGAATCAGCCAAGCTGGCAGTCCCGCTGCTGATCGCCGCCCTGCTGGCACGCCAGCCACTACCCCCATCCGGCAGGCACCTGCTGATTGCTGGTGGCCTGATCGCACTACCAGTGCTGCTGATTGCGCAGCAGCCGGATCTGGGTACCGCACTGCTGGTTGCCAGTGCCGGTCTGTTTGTGTTGTTTCTGGCCGGTATCCGCTGGCGCTTTATCCTCAGCCTGTGTGGTCTGGCTGCGGTCGCAGCACCACTGCTCTGGCTGAGCCTGCATGACTATCAACGACAGCGGGTGCTGACCTTTCTGAGTCCGGAACAGGACCCGCTGGGTGCCGGTTATCACATCATTCAATCCAAGATCGCGATCGGTTCTGGCGGCGTATACGGTAAGGGCCTGTTTCAGGGCACACAGTCCCAACTGCATTTTCTGCCTGAACGCCACACTGATTTTATCTTTGCCGTATTAGCCGAAGAAACTGGTCTGGTTGGCGTCCTGCTGCTGTTGTGTCTGTATCTGGTGATCATCCTGCGCGGCCTGTATATTGCCCATCAGGCACAGGACAATTTCAGCCGCCTGCTGAGCGGTACACTCACGCTCGTGTTTTTTGTCTATTTATGCGTGAATACCGGCATGGTCAGCGGACTGTTGCCAGTGGTCGGCGTACCGCTGCCATTAGTCAGCTATGGTGGCACCTCCCTGATCACCCTGATGGCTGCGTTCGGTATCCTCATGTCAGTACACACACACCGCAAGCTTCTGCCCGGATAACATTCAGATGTCCCTGATACTCAGTACACTACTACTGGCATGCAGCCTGACACTACAGGCGCAGGATGCCGCCCGGCTGCAGGAAGACTTTATCCGGGATATGGTGCAGCAACACGGCTTTCAGACGGATGAACTGCGCCAGTTACTGGCAGAGATTGATATACAGCCGCCTGTGCTGAACAAAATGAATCAGGCAGCCGAAAAACGCCTGGACTGGGGACGTTACCGGCGCATCTTCTTAACCGACACCCGTATCAGCCAAGGAGTCACCTACTGGCAGACGCATCAGGCCCTGCTGCAACGTGCTGCAACAACCTATGGCGTACCACCACAGATCATCGTTGCTATCCTGGGTGTCGAAACCCGTTACGGACGTCATACAGGCAGGCATCCGGTCTTGCAGGCACTAGCCACGCTCGGCTTTCATCATCCGCGCCGGGGTAAATTCTTTCGTAACGAACTGAGCCATTTTCTGCGTCTGACCCGCACTGAACAGCTGGATCCGCGCAAACCACTCGGTTCTTATGCTGGTGCTATGGGGCAACCTCAGTTTATTCCTTCGAGTTATCACCATTTTGCCATTGATTTTGATCAGGATGGCAAACGTGACATCTGGCACTCACCCGCCGATGTGATCGGCAGTGTGGCCCATTATCTCGCCGAGCATAACTGGCAGCCGGATCAGGCCATCACCGTACCGGTGCAGGGTGTTGACCAGAATCAACATGCGACCCTGCTACAGGCTGGTTACAAACCACGCTTTCCGGTTGCAGACCTGCGTGCCGCCGGTATTCAGCTACCCGATACGCTGGATGCACAACAAATCGCCAGCCTGCTGACACTGAACACAGATGAACAAGCCGAATACTGGCTGGGACTCCCCAATTTTTATGTGATTACCCGTTATAACCACAGCCCGCTGTATGCGATGGCGGTCTACCAACTGAGTGAGGCTATCCTTGAACGTTACACATCTGATTAATCTCCCTGTACTGAGCATCAGCGGCGCCCTCTTCCTGGCCAGCTGCAGCAGTCAGATTGAGCGGGATGGCCCCCCGCTCCGGACGCCGGACAGCGCACATCTGGACACCATACAGAATCCCACACCAAGCTTCACTCCGCCCCGGGCTGCAAATCAGAAGCCTTATACCCTGCACGGCAGAACCTATTATCCACTTGCCAGCAATGACAACTTTGTGCAGCAGGGCGAAGCCTCCTGGTACGGACGAAAATTTCACGGGCGACCGACTGCCAGCGGTGAACCCTACGACATGTATGCCATGACCGCAGCACACAAACGTCTGCCACTACCCAGTTATGTCTCCGTCAGAAACCTGGATAATGACCGTCAGATCATCGTGCGCGTGAATGATCGCGGCCCGTTTCATGGCAACAGAATCATTGACTTATCTTATGCTGCAGCCTACAAACTGGGCATTCTGCAAGCCGGTACCGGCAGTGTCGAAGTTCGCGCCATCACACCGGATACACCGGTTACCCCGGTACCTCAGCCTTTACCCCCTGCACCGGGAGAACATCGTGTCGTAGTGTATGTCCAGATCGGTGCCTTCCGTGATTATGGTAACGCGCAACGTTTACAGCAAACATTACAGAACCATCTGGACTGGCCGATTCGCATCGTGAGCACTGCAGATAACCAGCTACACAGAGTTCAGACCGGACCCTTACCAAAAGTTAGCGTGGGAGAACAGATTGCAGCCCGGATGACAGATTATGGTATTCAGGATGCCCGGGTCAAACTGTCTGTGCGATGAAGCTCGACATACTGAAATGCCACGGGTCCGGTAATACCTTCTTACTCGCAGACGAATGCAAAGGGCAGAATCCACCCGTTACCGAACAACAACGCACCGCTATCAGTCGCACACTGTGTGATCACGAGTCGGGGCTGGGTGCAGATGGGATCCTGTTCTGTCAGGACAGCCAAGTCGCAGATTACGCGATGCGTATGTTCAATCCGGACGGCAGCGAAGCCGAAATGTGCGGTAACGGGCTGCGTTGTGCGGGCCGCTATGGTGCTGAACATCTGCATAAAACAACGGTTTCTGTCGAAACACCGCAGGCAGTCCTGTCAGTCAGTCAGGCTGAACCGCTCATGCCGGGCATCGCGACTTATGCCGCTGACATCGGGCCGGTTTCGACAGAAACAGCCAGTCTGCCGATGCAGACCACGCATAAGACCTTCCGTCATCAATTGATTCCGGCGTTATCCGACCAGCTGCGCTTTACTGCGCTCAGTATCCCTAATCCGCATCTGATCGCGTTTGTCACACCACCAGATACTGCGCAATTACAACTGATCGGAGCACAGGCAAATACATTGCCACTGTTCCCGAATGGCGTGAACGTCAGTTTTGCCAGTCTGTTGCGTGACAATACATTATTCGTCATCACCTATGAACGTGGTGCCGGGATGACAGAAGCGTGCGGCACGGCCATGTCAGCGGCCAGCGTCTGCAGTGTGCAGCAAAAGCACTGCCAGCGCGAACACCCCATTGTGGTTTATCATCCGGGCGGCATGGTGCACTGTACCGTACTGCAACACAAGGTCATCCTGAAAGGAAGTGTAACCTTTATCTCAGATCACCAGGTTCATCTGGATGATACCGACCATAATATGATCAGCCACACCACTGATCACGTGTATACGACAGAGATACAGGCATACGCCCGGTTTAAGCAGCAGACCATCCAGTCCTGCCAATAAAGAGTACCATCAATGTCCGAGTTAACAGATAAAAAGGGTCATGGATCAAAGGTGTGTTCTTGTATAAGTCAATTGGGAAATCACAAATACAGCAATTCCCGCTGCGATAGAAACCCCCAATAAAAATAAGGGTTGTAAGGGTGG
>CAWUJM010000036.1:0-18400 GCA_963922685.1 uncultured Gammaproteobacteria bacterium
ACGCCTCAAAAACCACTTCGCGACGCTCAACCAACTTTTCAGCGGGAATTGTTGAGGTAGTACTAAAATACTTGACTACTGCAATTCTCAGATTAAACTAGCACCGTTGGTGCTTAAGGGCACCTTTGAAAACAGTTGCGAGCGAAGACGAGGCGAAAAGCACAGTGTGCGGATAGTACAGTTGCTTTTCAACGAAACATTTGCGAGCGTAGAAGTTTTCAGAGGTGCCCTTAAATTATTGATCCGCTGATAAACTTAATATCAACGCTTAGTCAAATATGTTTTACGGAAGCGCAAATGATCATAAAGTCTGACAGGCCTGTAAACCTGGTCCTCTACTCATCCCTGCTCCTGCTTTTCTGGCCCATGCTGCTTGTCGCAGACGAGGTCAGAGTCGCTGTTGCCTCGAATTTTCTCCCGACCATGGAGCGTATTGCTGAAACGTATGAAGGCCACAGTGATGATCAACTTATCATCAGTTCCGGTTCCACCGGCAAATTGTATGCGCAGGTATGGAACGGCGCACCTTTTGATGTGTTTCTGTCGGCTGATGCACAACGCCCGCAACGTCTGGTGCAAGAGGGGTTAGCCATTGCAGAGTCTCGTTTTACCTACGCCATTGGTCGTTTATCCCTGTGGTCCACGCAACAAAGCCATTGCCAGGAAGACTTAAAGAGCGGTAACTTTAAGAGGCGACTCGCGGTAGCAAACCCGAAAACCGCACCGTATGGTGCCGCAGCGGCCGAAGTTATTGAGTCGCTGGGTCTGACCGCGAAGCTGCGCAATCGTCTGGTGAATGGGGAAAACATCAGCCAGACCTTTCAGTTCGTGAGCACCGGCAATGCAGGCATGGGTTTTGTTGCTATGTCTCAGCTGGAAGCCCAGCGGGAAGTGTTAAACAACCTCACCGGGTGCCGCTGGGATGTGCCCACGCAAATGCATTCGCCGCTGGTGCAGGATGCTGTGCTGTTAAAGCGCGCAGCATCTTCCGATGCTGCTAAACGTTTTCTTGCTTTCCTGCAATCCGACGAAACCCGCCAGCTGATTGTCCGCGCCGGTTACGCGGCTATTGACTAAACCACAGGGCTGCTAAATGGAATTTCTCTCCCCACTCTGGTTGACCCTGAAACTGGCAACGATCACTACGTTAGTGCTTATTCTGCTGGGTACCCCCCTGGCCTGGTGGCTGGCAAATACGCGCTCAGTGCTCAAGGCGCCGGTTGAAGCCATTACCGCACTGCCGCTGGTGCTACCACCGACAGTGCTCGGATTTTATCTGCTGATTTTACTCGGCCCGCATGGTGCTGTGGGCTCCTGGTGGGCCAGTGTCAGTGGTGAATCCCTGTCGTTTTCATTTGCCGGACTGGTCATTGCTTCCTGTGTGTATTCCCTGCCTTTTGTCGTGCAGCCATTACAATCTGCTTTTGAGGGTATTAATACCGCACTGATCAAATCGGCCCAGACGCTGGGTGCGCGTATGCTGGATACCTTCTACACCGTTGTGCTGCCGCTGTCCGGGCGCGGATTTTTAACTGCCTCGGTGCTGGGTTTCGCACACACAGTCGGTGAATTTGGTGTGGTGCTGATGGTTGGCGGCAATATTTCCAGCGAAACCCGTGTGATCTCTATCGCCATTTATGATCATGTGGAGACCATGGAATACGCTATTGCGCATCAGTTATCGCTGATTCTGGTGGTGTTTTCGTTCCTGGTACTGATACTATTGTATGGTGTGCGTAACCAGCGTCGGAGCCCGATCTGATGATTCGATTAAATATTTCGTTTGCCCGGCAGGCTTTTAAAATCAATATAGCCACCGACTTGCCGTCCCGGGGCGTCACTGCACTCTTCGGTGCTTCCGGTTGTGGCAAGTCCAGCATATTAAGCTGCCTGGCCGGACTGGAATCCGGTTGCCGTGGTTTTATTTCGGTGAATGATGAAGTCTGGCAGGACGATGCGCAGGGTATTTTTCTCAAGCCCTACCAGCGCCCGGTTGCCCTGGCCTTTCAGGACGGGGCACTGTTTCCGCACCTCAGTGTGCGTGAAAACCTGCAATATGGTTTGCAGCGCAAGGGGAGTCAGCGCAAGGGAAATCAATGCAGAAGTCTGGGATTTGATGAAGTCGTTGAGATGTTCGACCTGAGCCGTCTGATTGATAGTCGTCCTGCGGCACTTTCCGGCGGTGAAGCCCAGCGTGTCGCCATTGGTCGTACCTTGCTGGCACACCCGAGCCTGCTATTACTGGACGAACCGCTTTCGGGTCTGGATTTCCAGAGGAAGGCCGAGATCATGCCTTTCCTCGAGCGTTTGCATCAGGAACTGGACATTCCGGTGATCTATGTCAGCCACGTGGTCGGAGAGGTAATTCGCCTGGCCGACCATCTGGCACTGATGCGGCAGGGTGAACTGACTCTGTCGGCACCCCTGCATCAGGCCTTACTGGATGACCGTACGCCTGGTGGTTTGCGCAATCGGGCTGCGGTATCCCTGTCTTGCCAGGTGATTCAGTATGATGATACCCGATGTCTGGCCCGGGTGGACAGTACGCTGGGCGTTCTGCACATCCCTTCGGGTTTTGTTGAATCAGGTGCCAGGATGCGTCTTACCATACCAGCCGACGCAGTCGCACCGGGCACAGGGTCGGACGCCCGAACGGCCAGCGTCAGCGGCTGCTCCAGCCAGCGCAAAGGTCGGGTGCTGGTGCGTTACGAAGTCGGTGGAGTCACCTTGTTCGGGCTCAGCCCGGTAGCGGATTTGCCGCAATACCCGCTGCAGGATGGCATTGAGACTGATATCAGAATCAACGAGTCAATGCTGGCACTCGCAACAGAATCCTCACCGTTAAATCACCAGTCGCGCTAAATATCATCGGCTCTTAACCGGATTCCGGCTTGTTGGCCTGCAAACCTGCAGCTACTTGAAAAATCAGGGTGATTTTCAATATTTCGAGTGGCTGCAGATTTGCTGTTGAAACTGAGTCTGAGATTCAGGGTGCTCTACCCGAAATCTATGGGCGGGTTTTCCCGTTCTCATCCTGCGGATCAACCCGGTGTCTGATTGATATGCCGGTCTGTGGCTGCAGAGACACCTTTCGGTGTCGGATGCTCTGGCACTAAGTTGATGACCCGGTGTAATCACCCCATAACGTCTGGATTGCGGCAAGTGCAGCCAGGGGTGCGGTCTCTGCACGCAGGATTCGTGGTCCGAGCCGGATTGGCGTCACCCCGTACTGTATCGCCTGTGCGCGTTCTGTTGAGGTCAGTCCTCCTTCCGGGCCGACCATGAGCAGCACTGAATGTGCTGGTCGGTTAATCTGCGGCAGGTGCGACTCAGCCTGAGGGTCGAGCAATAACATCGTACCTGCCGCCTGATCAGGTTGCGCAAGCCAGTCAGCAAAAGCGTGTGCAGGCCGCTGTTCTGGCAACAGACTGCGCCCGGACTGTTCGCAGGCATGGCGAATGACACCCTGCCAGTGGGCTGTACGGCGCGTCAGCTGCGTCCCACGCAGCTGTACCAGAGTGCGTTGGGTAAACAAGGGCGTGATGGTTTGTACGCCTAACTCCACTGCCTTTTGCAGGCTGAAATTCATCCGTTCACCGCGCAGAATACCCAGTGCCAGATGAATCCGGAGAGCAGGTGGTGTTTCCTGCCGGATGCAGGTGGCGACCTGTGCCCGGACGGTCTTTTTGCTGCATGTCACCAGCTCAGCGGCATGGTCACGTCCGTTACCGTTAAATAAAACGAAGACCTGACCTATAGACCAGCGCAATACATGCCGGATACGCTGGCCTGCGGCATCCGGCAGAGTGACTGTCTGACCCGGTGTCAGTGAACCATCGTAAAAAAACCGATGTTCGCGCACTTCAGGGTGCCATCCGCCGGATTTGCCAGTGCTGATCCTGACGCTGGTATACAAACCGGTCATGCATACGGTTTTCCCGGCCCTGCCAGAATTCAATGACCTCAGGTCGAACACAAAAGCCGCCCCAATTCTCCGGCACTGGTACGGGCTGATCAGCAAAACGGGTTGCCGCCGCCTGAAACGCCTCTTCCAGCATGGTCCGTGATGCCAGTTCAGTACTTTGTTGCGCTGCCCATACTGCCAGCTGACTACCTCGCGGACGCGAAGTAAAATAGTGCGTTGACTCCTCTGGTGCCAGCTTATGTGCGATGCCCTGCACCCGAACCTGACGTTCCAGCGGTAACCACTGAAACAACAGGGCAGCTTGCGGGTTGGCCGCCAGGTCGTGTCCTTTCTGGCTCAGATAATGCGTAAAGAAGACAAAGCCTTCCGGTCTGAGTGCCTTCAGCAATACGGTACGTGCGGACGGCATGCCATGAGTATCCACCGTGGCCAGTGTCATCGCATTTTCAACGTCCCGGATAGATTCCCGTGCTTCGGCGAACCAGAGACTAAACTGATCCAGTGGATCCGCCTGTAAATTCTGGCGTGACAGGCGGGAGCGCATATAAGAGTGTCGGCACCGGGTGAGATCCATGTTAGTTCTGACCTTGACAGGATTACGGCGGTATATCAGATGATGGTGCGGCAGGTTGTCTGATGTGCGCGGTCTTCACGCAGTTATCCTGCGTCTGCAGGATCTCAATCGGGAAACCGGCAATCCTGACTGAGGTACCGCTCTCCGGCAGGTTCTGCAGGTGCTCCACAATCAGACCGTTGAGTGTCCTGGAGCCGTTGCGGGGTAGATCCCAGTCCAGCAGACTGTTCAGTTCCCGCAGACTGGTATGACCCTGCACCAGAAAGCTGCCGTCTCCCTGTGGCTGGATATCCGGAATGTCGTCCGCTGGTGTAGTGGCGAACTCACCAACGATCTGTTCCAGCAGGTCAGCCATCGTGAGTAATCCCAGAATGTCACCATATTCATCGACAATCAGTCCGGAACGACGTCGCTGTCGCTGAAAATGATGCAGTTGCTGATGCAGTGAGGTGCCCTTCGGAATATAACAGGGTTCGCGCAGCAAGGCCTCCAAGTGGGTATGATCCAGCTGCGGGTTCTGCAGATTGGCAGACAATAACTGGTGGACGTGCAGTATGCCGATGACCTGCTCAATGCTGCTGCGATAGACCAGCACCCGGGTGTAAGGCAGGGTCTGTACTTTCTGCAGGATCTGTACCATCGGCTGATTGATATCAATACCTTCCAGTTCCTGCCTGGGTACCATGATATCTTCTACCTGCAATTGTTCCAGATCCAGAATGCTGAGCAGCATGTTGCGGTGTTGCTGTGGTATCAGGATATCGGCTTCATTCACGACAGTGCGTAATTCTTCTCGGCTGAGGCTGTCGCCGGCCTGATGATCGGGGTTCAGATGCAGCAGGCGCAGTATACCGTTTGCGATCAGATTCACCAGCCATACGACAGGCCACAGCAGACGTAACAGGGGTGTGTAGATCCAGGCTGCGGGGTAGGCGAGACGTTCCGGATGTAATGCAGCGAGCGTTTTGGGTGCGACTTCGGCAAAGATCAGGATCACCAGCGTGAGCAGACCGGCAGCAACCGGAATCGCGCCCTCTCCGCCCAGGCGCACGGCAAGTAGCGTGACCAGTGCGGAGGCCAGGATATTAACAAAATTATTGCCGAGCAGAATCAGCCCGATCAGTCGATCGGGTTTTTGTAATAATGCGCGGGCCAGCCGTGCCCCGGCGTGACCGCTATCTGCCTGATGGCGCAGGCGATACCGGTTCAGGGTCATGAGGGCGGTTTCAGATCCGGAAAAAAAGGCAGAAAGGCAGAGTAACAGAATCAGCAGGCCGCCTGAGACGGCAATGGGGATGGTGTCCAACCGGATGGGTACCTGTGTTGCTGGCAGTGGTCGCTATTTCACTGGTATTCTGTACCCGGTGTCAAGCAGATCGGCGTAATTTTTTTGGCAGTGCAAAGACGACCTGCTCGGTTCTGCCCTGCAGCTGCATGATCTCTCCGGTACCCCGGGCACACAGCCGGGCCAGTACCTGCTGTACCACCTCTTCTGGTGCTGAGGCACCTGCCGTCAGACCGAGTGTATGGCAGTCAGTCAACCAGTCAGATTGTATATCATCCGGCCCGTCAATCAGATAAGCCATACAGCCTCGTTGTTCTGCCAGTTCTTTTAAGCGATTGGAATTAGAGCTCTCCGGAGAGCCGACGACCAGAACCACCTCACACTGTATGGCGAGTTTTCTGACCGCATCCTGCCGGTTTTGTGTGGCATAACAGATATCATCTTTGCGTGGTCCCTGAATAGACGGGAAGCGGGCACGCAGGGCCTGAATAATCTGCGCCGTGTCATCCACAGATAAGGTCGTCTGGGTGACAAAGGCCAGATGATCCGGTTGGTTAACCTGTAAGCTGGCGACATCATCTGTTGTTTCCACCAGATAAATACGTTGTCGGGCACTGGTCCGATACTGTCCTAGTGTGCCTTCCACTTCTGGGTGACCGGCATGGCCGATCAGAATCACCTCGTGTCCGGCCTGACATTGGCGCGCCACCTCCAGATGTACCTTCGTCACCAGTGGACAAGTGGCATCAAATACCTGTAGATTACGCGCTGCTGCAGCCTGCCGTACAGCTTGCGATACGCCGTGGGCACTGAAAATCACCGTATTACCGTCAGGTATTTCATCCAGTTCGTCCACAAAGATAGCACCGTGTTGTTGTAACTGTGCAACCACCGTGCGATTGTGTACGACTTCGTGCCGGACATATATGGGTGCGCCGTGCAGTTCCAGTGCGCGTTCCACAATCTCAATGGCGTGATCGACACCGGCACAAAAGCCGCGTGGGTTAGCAAGTAATACCTTCATACAGAGCTGATTTTACATGAAACAAGTGATTATGCCGGATTATCGGGATGAATTTATTGCCTTTGCATTGCAGACAGGTGTGTTGCAGTTTGGCGAATTTCAGCTGAAATCGGGCCGTATCAGCCCTTATTTCTTTAATGCCGGTTTGTTTTATACCGGCGCAGCCCTGGCCCGGCTGGGTCGTTTTTATGCCCGGGCGATCACCGATGCGGATTGCGTGTTTGATGTCCTGTACGGTCCGGCATACAAAGGAATACCGCTGGCGACAGTGACCGCCGCAGCATTATACAAAACGTATCAGCGCGATACTCCTTATGCATTCAATCGCAAAGAAGCGAAGGATCATGGCGAAGGTGGTCGGACTGTCGGGGCACCCCTGGCCGGGCAGCGGGTGCTGATTATAGATGACGTGATCACGGCAGGTACAGCCGTCAGTGAATCCATGGACATTATCCGGCACCAGGGGGCAACCTGCAGTGGTGTTGTGATTGCGCTGGACCGGCAGGAACGTGGACCGCAGACCCTGTCGGCCATACAGGAAATATCACAGCGGTATCAGATACCCGTCATCCCGATTATACGGCTGGACGATATGATTGCCTGTCTGACACAGCGACCGGCACTGGCAGATGATGTCAGCCGGATTCAGGCCTATCAGGCAAAGTATGGAATTCACCCTTCTGATACGACCAGATTATGACTCAGATTACGCCATATTGCCCGCAACAGGTTGAAGCGGATGCCCAGGCACACTGGCAGACGACCCGGGCCTTTCAGGCGACAGAAGATCCGGAGCGCGAAAAATTTTATTGTCTGTCGATGTTCCCGTATCCATCCGGCAAACTGCACATGGGCCATGTGCGTAACTATACTATCGGGGATGTGGTTGCGCGTTACCAGCGTATGCTGGGTAAAAATGTGTTACAGCCCATGGGCTGGGATGCATTTGGCATGCCGGCCGAAAATGCTGCCCTGAAACAGGGTCAGGCACCGGCAGACTGGACCCGGGCGAATATTGCCGACATGAAGCGACAGCTGAACCGGCTGGGTTTTGCATATGATTGGGAGCGTGAGATTGCGACCTGCGATACCGACTATTATCGCTGGGAGCAGTGGTTATTTACCCGGCTGGTGGAAAAAGGGCTGGTGTATCGCAAACAGGCAACGGTGAACTGGGATCCGGTTGATCAGACTGTGCTGGCGAACGAACAGGTGATAGACGGCAGAGGCTGGCGTTCCGGCGCACTGGTTGAACGGCGTGACATTCCGCAGTGGTTTTTAAGGATTACCGATTACGCTGAAGAATTATTGCAGGGCCTGGACCAGCTGACGGCGTGGCCGGAGCAGGTACGCACCATGCAGCGCCACTGGATCGGACGTTCCAGCGGCGTGCAGATACGTTTTGATATTGTCGGGCAGGCTGATCAGGTTGAAATTTATACTACCCGACCCGATACAGTAATGGGGGTCACCTGTCTGGCTATAGCTGCAGAACATCCACTGGTTACGCCATTGGTACAGCAGCATGCTGACCTGGCCAGCTTTGTGCGCAATTGTCAGCAGGGTGGTGTTGCCGAAGCAGAACTGGAAACGATGGAAAAGTGTGGTTATCCGCTAGGTTTGCAGGCCATACACCCGATCAGTGGTGACTATGTGCCGATCTATGTCGCTAATTTTGTCCTGATGAGCTATGGCACCGGTGCTGTGATGGCTGTGCCGGCACATGATCAGCGGGATTGGGAATTTGCCCGCAAATATGACTTGCCGATGCGGCAGGTAATAGCACCGGCAGAAGGAACTGGTGCTGATATCAGCCAGGGTGCCTGCACTGATCCGGGTGTGTTAATAAACTCCGGCTCGTTTGACGGGTTGACTTCAGCCGCAGCCTGTGACGCGATAGCAGACTGGCTTATCCGGCATGATAAAGGCAGTCGGCAGACCCGATATCGATTGCGTGACTGGAGCGTATCACGCCAGCGTTACTGGGGCTGTCCGATACCCATGGTGCACCAGGCGGATGGTACCCTGCAGACAGCAGATGAACTGCCCGTCGTTTTGCCAGAAGACCTGGTGCCAGACGGGACTGGTTCGCCGCTGAAAAAGTCACCCGCATTTTATAATCTGGGTGCCGGACGGCGGCGCGAAACGGATACACTGGATACATTTTTTGCCAGTAGCTGGTATTACGCGCGCTATTGTTGCCCGGATGCCGGACAGGCAATGCTGGACGAACGGGTACATTACTGGCTGCCGGTTGATCAGTATGTCGGCGGTGTGGAGCATGCCATACTGCACCTGTTATATGCGCGTTTTTTCAATAAACTGCTGCGGGATGAAGGATTGCTGCATTGTGATGAGCCCTTTACCCGCCTGCTGACACAGGGGATGGTCGTCGCTGAAACCTATTATCGGGTGCAGCCGGATGGTAGCAGAGACTGGTACAACCCGGCAGAAGTCCGGGTGGAAAAAGATCAGCAGGGCCGGATTCAACGGGCCTGGTTAAGCGCGGATGGACAGCCGGTGATTCCGGGTGGTACAGAAAAAATGTCCAAGTCGAAAAATAACGGTATTGATCCGCAGCGTCTGATAGACCAGTATGGTGCAGATACCGTGCGTCTGTATGTGATGTTCAGTGCGCCACCGGAACAGTCACTGACCTGGTCTGACACCGGAGTGGCAGGTGCGCATCGGTTTCTGAAGCGCTTGTGGACAATAGCGTATCAGACCGGGCCTGTGTCCGGTACAACGGAACCACTGACCGACACAGGTCCGGTGCGTCATGTATTGCACAGTCAGTTGCAGAAGGCCCTGTCTGACTATGAACGACAGCATTACAATACGGTTATTTCAGCCTGTATGAGTATGCTGAATGCGCTGCAGCCGCTGGTCTCAGAGGCAACAGCACGTCCGGTGGTGCAGGAAGGCCTGAGTATCCTGCTGCGTTTACTGGCACCGATCACGCCGCACATCACGCACCATCTCTGGAGCCAACTGGGGTATGGGCCGGATATCCTGCAGGCTGACTGGCCACAGGTGGACCAGGCCGCACTACAGCAGAAGCAGGTACAGATGGCGATTCAGGTGAACGGCAAGGTGCGTGCTCAGCTGACGATAGCTGCGGATACGGATGAATCCGCGTTGCGGCAGGCGGCACAAGTGCATGAGAATGTGCAGCGCTTTATACGCGACAGAACCATTCGCCGGATCATTGTGGTGCCCGGGCGTCTGGTTAATATTGTGATGGTATAATCATATCTTCAGCCAGGAAGCTTAAATAATCTTATGGGCGTTGAACAGAGTCAATATCTGTCTGCGGAGGAAGAAGAACCTGTTGCAGAACAGGAGGATCTGAGTCTCAGTGCGAAATGTAAGCGATGGCTGAAGCGTAATTTATACATTATATTCATATTTTTGTTACTGACAGCTATTGGTTTTGCGGTACTCTTTCGTCTGATCGTGATTACCGTACAATCTGGTGAGGCTGCAGTATTATTTGAGCGGTTCAGTGGTACCCGGATTGATAAGGTTTATACAGAAGGTCTGCATATCTTCAGTCCGCTGGATATCGTAGAGATTTATGAAATTCGTAAAAGAATCGCATTTCATGAATTTGATGTGATCTCTAACAAAGGCCTGACGGTCCATCTGTCTCTGGCAATTCGTTACCGGCCTGAAGTGGAATTACTGGGTTTATTACACCAGAAGATCGGGCCGGATTATCTTTCACGGGTTATTCTGCCGCAGATTGAGTCAGTGATGCGTAAAGAACTGGGCAATTACACGGCTGAACAGATTTATACTAATGAAGCTGGTTTATTAACCAAGGCAATTCTGAAGGCACTGGATGAAGTCGGGCGGAATTATGTCGAAGTAGACGATATTATTATCCGGAGTATTACCTTGCCGCCTCAGATTGTGCAGGCGATTGAGGAAAAGCTGACACAGGAAGAGTTCATGAAATCTTACGAATTTCTCCTGCAGACAGCTGAACAGGAAGCCGAGCGTAAAAGAATTGAAGCACGTGGTACTTCAGATTACCATAAAATAATTGACGAATCATTGACTGAATCGGTGTTATTACATAAAGGTATTGATGCGACTAAAGAGCTGGCTGAATCAGATAATGCGAAGGTAATAGTGATTGGTGGGGATAAAGATGGCCTGCCATTGATTCTGAATACAGGTGAATATCAGGCACCGACCCGACAGGATAAATTACAGCAGAAAGAAAAACAGCAGATGACAGCAAAAGCACCGGATAATCCGGTCGTCATGCAGATTACAGAAAGTCTGATTCAGTGATGCAAAGGTTATTTTTCAGTTTAATCCTGACCATAAGCTGTGCTGCCTGTAGTCCGGATTACGAAAAAATGGCAGCCGAACGCATTGAATATGCGAGGAACAATGATAAAAATAAAGGTGATATCAGTATTGCAGTGATTCAGAATGCTTTTACCGATGCTTATTTGAATGGTGTGAAACTGGCAACAGAACACATTAATCAGCGAGATGGGAAATTATCAGGCCGTCGTCTCAGACTGAGCCTGAGAGCACCGGATAATGGTGGTTTTGAAGAAAACAGAAACAAAATACTGAATGTTGCAGATGACCCGACAGTGGTTGCTGTATTAGGTCATGGCCGTTCATCAGTGGCAATACCTGCTTCAGTGATCTACGAACAGAGCAAATTAGTGTTTCTGTGTCCTTTTTCGACAGCGCAGGCGTTTACCCGGCACGATTTTCGTTATGTCTTCCGGATGGTGCCGGGTAATCCGGTACTGGCAAATCAGATTGCCAGTATTGCTGAGGTGTTGGGATATGAACGTATAGTGATATTGCATGCGCGGGATAAGTTGAACCGCGAGCTGGCCTTTCTGGTTGAAGATGCTGCAGTTAAAAAAGGTATTACATTAGCAAAACGGGCTTCTTTTTTCGCTAACACGACAGATTACCGATCTGTTATTGCAAACCTGATTGAATTATCATTTGATGCGATTTTTTTAGCGGCACCAGTTGAATCAGCAGCCCGTCTGGCAAACCAGCTGCATGAAATGGGGGTACATCAGCCGGTTCTGAATGGAGATGAAATGGCCGGGGAATACTACGCTGTGCTGGCAGGAGCCAAGGCAAGTAATAAGACCATTATGCCGATAATATATAAACCTGCAAAAAAAAATCCGGTCAGTCAACGTTTTACTCAATCCTATAAAAAAAAGTATCAGCAGGAGCCTGATTTATTTGCTGCGCAGGGGTATGATTCTGTCATGATACTGGCAGAGGCAATTGAACGAGCCGGTTCCACGGTCAGTCCGGCGATCAGCTCCACTCTGCATTATATGCCGCCGTTTGCGGGTGTCACCGGATTACATGCATTTGATGACGCTGGAGATGTGCAGGGTAAAAAGTATTTTTTTCAGGTTCTGAGAGAGGGTAAAGCACATTATCTTCCGGCCATAGAACAGTTTTATTTTTTAGATAAATTTTCTGCAGAACTACTGCAGAAGTTTATACAACCTGTACCGGATGAGGAATATAAAAAATATTTGTTTGAGCTGGCGTATGAAATATTAAAATTTGATCGTATTGGCATTATTTATGAAGATACTGAAGAAGGCAGAAAAACAGCATATTATGCTATCCTGAAAAAAGTAGCACAAAACAAAGGTTTTGAGGTCGAGGAATGTCAGATACCTTTTTCTTTCCTGAAAAAAGATAAAACCGAAAGCGAGCTTCTTTCCTGTTATGGTAAGCTTGCTTTAAATATAGATGCGTTATTTGTGCCTGCTTATCCTGGTGTTGACCGGGATTTTATTCAGTATCTGCATGAAAGTCTCAAATTTTATCAGATCCCTTCTGTTGCATTTTCCGGTCCGGTTAATCCACCAGGCGTCAGTTTTTTAATCGGTAAGCGCTCAGATGTGGTGCTGGGTAGACAGGGTAATGCGAATTTATATAGTGATTTATTACATAATATCAAGACTCATCAGTTCGCGGAACAACTGTCTGGTTTACCGGAAGTCATTGTGAATCTGGATAATCTGACCGAAAAAGAAAAAAGCTTGCTTCTGGGTAAGCCGATAGACATGTATTTTCAGTCATGGTGAAGATTGATCAGCTGATGTCTGCTTTATTAGTACGGCTTGGTGCATTATTATTGATAATATATCCGGCAGTCAGTGTATCGCAAACTGATGTATTCCTATCGCAGCAACCATTATATATTGGCGTCGAGCCAAGAAATGCACCTTACATCAGTAATAAAAATGGAGAAGTATTTGAAGGTATTTTAATTGATAAAGCATTGGAATTATGTCAGAAGATAAAAAGAAACTGTATCTTTTCTCCTGGCAGTGCAGAAGAATTATCAGATGCATTAAGATACAATCGTCTGGAGGCCATTATTGTAGTGGATCAGATTGTATCTGACTCACAAGCTGAAGGTCTCTTTTTTTCTCCACCTTTTTGTACAACAAGACCGGTACTTATCCGGACTGAATCAGTCAGCTCCTCAGTTGATAGCATGAGTGTTGACTATCAATCCATCGGTGTCTTAGAAAACTCTTATCTGGAATTTTATCTGCAGAATCATTTTCCATCGAATATCAATTTGACACCTTATGCTCTGATGGAAAATGCCATGTTTGATTTATTTATCGGTAAGATTGATGCCATCTTATCAGATATGGCATTTTTCCGGAATCGGGCGGAGGGAGCATTTCTCGATAATGTATATTATCAGCTGCCTGCTGTGGCTATGCCACTGGCAGACTATGCTCATCAGCCCGAGCGAGCGATGACATTAGTTATCCGCGATAGTAACACAGTGTTAAAAGAACAGATATCAGGCGTTACTCAGGAAAACATAGCGTATTGTGCTGATTTTCTGCCGTATCAGTCAGAATCGCCGGATGCGGCAGGGAACTGAGGTATTTTTTATGTGGATACGTTTTCTGTTGATGATGATTTATTTATTCTGTCCGGTTCTGTGCTATGCCGCTGATATTGACCCGCAGGATCATACAGCACTCGCCGGGCAGCAGAAACTAATTGATCAGTTCAGCGAAAAGTATAAAGCATATGAAAAACAGAATAAAGATATTATCGGGAAGATTCAGAATTTAGAAGAAGATGTAAAAAATTTATTGTTTAAGGCACAATCTCTGAATAAACAAAAGGCATTAATTGAAGGCAATTCAATCAGATTATATGAAGTTCTGGTTCATGATAAGGTTCAGTATAAAAAATTGCTGACTGAGATTGATAATATAAGAAATCAGCAGGCCCGGTTTGAAAGGCAGCGGGGGGAAAAAGATCAGGAAATAGCTGAGTCTGCCTCTGTTGATCCGCTTGTCCTGCAGAATGTATTGCTGATATTACTGAGTTTTCTGATTTTTCCGGCATTTGCATTCAGTATGAAGAACACTCGTGATGTGTTACAAAGTTACACTGTTCTGCTTGTGACTTCAGGTGTTGTATTCGGTTATAGTCTGTTATATTTCGGGTTAAGATATATTGAAGGACTAACAGGAAGTCGTATCTCTGAGGCTGGGTTTTTAATGATGATCAGTCCGGGTCAGATAGCTTACGATGATGATTTTCCGGAACAGTTGCTGTATAACATAAGCTTTATGCTGTTTCCGGTACTGGTGTTCTGTTATATTGTAAAAGAACAGTTTTCAGGTATCCTGCATATTATCTTTGCATTATTTGCAGGAATGATATGCTATCCGGCATTCGGGTACTGGGTATCGGGCAGCGAAAGCTGGCTGGTATCGCAAGGGATGATTGATACGATGCAGAGTCTGATGATGCATGTAGTGCCTGCCTGGTTTGCGTGTATCGTTCTGTATCGGGGACGCACTACATCGAAGAAACCGGTAGATATAGATGACTCAGTTTATTCATCTGGTAGTGCGTTTCTGCTGTTACTTGGTTTTTTCGGTTTTGCATTAAATGACTTCGCACAATCAGAAGATGTGTTCGATATCTTATTCAGGATATTACTGGCTGCCAGTGCCGGTGGCCTGGCTGGCTTCCTGCAGTACGCCTTATTTCATGTGGATCCTGTCAGCAGAATGCATCGCTTATCTGGTGGTTTTATCAGTGGACTGGTGGCTGTTACTGCTTGTGTGCAGGTAGTGACCTTTATCGAAGCACTGGTCATCGGTGCTGTGGCAGGCGCCTTACACCATATGTTTGCCATCCTGTTACAAAAAACCTTACTGTCTGCCAGGCCGGTCTCGACTGCGTATCTGGTTGCGATACATGTCTCTGGTGGTATCTGGGGTATCCTGGCGGCGGCCCTGTTCAGCTCTGCGGGCCACTTCAGTGCTCCGGACACTTATCAACTGACGTTACAGCTGCAGGGCATTGGTGCTGCCTTAATCTATAGTACATTGCTCGGTCTGGTGTCAGGCAGAAAGCGGTTTTTCGCTATAAACAAGCTGACCTGAGTGTTGACTATTTCTCCGGCTGATCGGCCACCTATCAATATGTTGCATACTACTGCTGCCCTGCGCACAGCGTTCCTGGATTTTTTTGTTCAGCGTCAACACCAGAAACTGCCTTCCGGCTCACTGGTTCCGGATATGCAGGATACCAGTCTGTTATTTACTAACGCCGGGATGGTGCCGTTTAAGGCAGCCTTTCTGGGGCAGGTTATGCCATCTGATGTTCGTGTTACGACGGCACAACGTTGTGTCCGGGCCGGTGGTAAGCATAATGACCTGGATCAGGTCGGATATACGGCGCGGCATCATACATTTTTTGAAATGCTGGGTAATTTCAGTTTTGGTGATTATTTTAAGCGCGAAGCGATTCAGTCAGCCTGGCAGTTTCTGACACAGGTGTTGCAACTCCCACCGGACAGGTTATGGGTGACGGTGTATCAGTCAGATGATGAGGCTGCTGCGATCTGGCTGGATGAGATCGGCGTGGATGCGGGTCGGTTCAGTCGGATCGGGGATAAGTCAGCTGATCAGCCGTATATCAGCGATAATTTCTGGTCCATGGGGGAGACAGGTCCCTGCGGCCCCTGTTCCGAGATTTTTTATGATCACGGCCCGCAGATTCCGGGTGGACCACCGGGAACACCGGAAGAGGATGGTGACCGGTATATTGAATTGTGGAACCTGGTGTTCATGCAATATAACCGGGATACGGCAGGTCAGCTGACCCCCTTACCCAGGCCATCGGTGGATACCGGTATGGGACTGGAACGGTTGGCCGCTGTGTTGCAGGGGGTGCATTCTAATTATGAGATTGATCTGTTCCGGGTGTTGATTCAGGCAGCCGCAGTTGCGACGGGTACCCGGGATCTGCAGGCACGGTCATTGCGGGTCATCGCCGACCATATCCGCTCAGCAGCTTTTATGGTGGTTGACGGGGTCGTACCGGGAAATGAAGGCCGGGGTTATGTCCTGCGTCGTATTATCCGGCGGGCAGTACGGCATGGCTACCAGCTGGGTCAGCAGCAACCATTTTTTCACACGCTGGTGACGGCACTGGATCAGCAGATGGGTGATGCGTATCCGGAATTGCGTCAGGCTGAGGCCCGTGTCACGCAAGTGCTGAAGTCAGAAGAAGTCCGGTTTGCTGAAACTCTGACACAGGGTATGCGCCTGCTGAATACGGTGATTCATGATCTGTCTGGTAACAGGATACCGGGAGATATTTGTTTTAAGCTGTACGATACGTATGGCTTTCCACTGGATTTAACCGCAGACATCGCGCGTGAGCAGAACTTAAGTGTGGATGAGGCCGGCTTTGATCAGGCGATGGCGGCACAGCAGACGCGCGGTAGGGCAGCCAGCCGGTTTGCTACAGTACAGTCTGTGCGCCTGCCGGTTTCTGGTAAGACTGACTTTATCGGTTATACGCAGCTGGCTGACAGGGCAACGGTCATTGCACTGTTCCACGAAGGTGTCGCGGCAGATACCTTGCTGCCGGGTCAGACGGGTGTGGTCGTACTGGACAGGACGGTACTGTATGCTGAGTCTGGTGGTCAGACTGGTGACACGGGGACCTTATCCCGGGATGATTGTTGTTTCAGGGTGCAGGACACGCAGCAACAAGGTGAAGTGGTCGTCCATATCGGGATACAGCAAACGGGTTATCTGCAGCTGGGTGATACGATGCAGGTGGCAGTGGATACCACGCGACGCCAGCAGATTGCTCTGAACCACTCGGCGACCCATCTGTTACATGCCGCACTGCGCCAGGTGCTGGGTGCACAGGTACAACAACAGGGATCACTGGTCACAGCGCAGCGGTTGCGTTTTGATTTCTGCTATGCAGCTCCGGTTTCCAGAGAACAGACAGAGGCCATTGAGCAACTGATTAATGCGCATATCCGGCAGAATCATCTGGTTGAGACCCGTCTGATGTCGCTGGAAGATGCGCAGGCGAGCGGCGCACTGGCCTTATTCGGTGAAAAATATCAGGAACAGGTGCGGGTACTGCGCATGGGAGAGTTTTCCACAGAACTGTGTGGCGGCACACATGTCCGGGCTACCGGGGATATTGGCCTGTGTAAAATCATTACAGAAACCGGGGTCGCAGCAGGTATCCGCCGGATTGAAGCGGTAACTGGCGAGCAGGCAGTACGCTGGGTGGCCGAAAGTACAGCGTGTCTGGCAGAGCTGGGTGCACAGCTGCATTGCGCCTGGGCGGATCTGCCGGTTAAACTGAGCAGAATGTTGTCGGAACAGAAACAGCTGCACAGGACGATACAGGCCCTGCAGGTTGAAGCAGCGGCGCAGGTGGGTACGAATCTGGTTGAGCAGGCAGTGGAGATTGCTGGTATTCAGGTACTGGCAGCAGAGGTGCCGACTGCAGATAAAAAGGCCTTGCGTGGTCTACTGGATCAGCTGCAACACAAACTAGCAGCTCCATCAATCATTATGCTGGCGACGGTATCCGGTGGGCAGGTGCAGTTATTTGCTGCAGTAAGCCAGACATTGCAGGCGGATTATCCGGCCAATGTGCTGATCCGGCAGGCAGCAGCACTGATGGGCGGCAATGGTGGTGGGCGTGCTGACCGGGCGCAGGCCGGCGGGGGTGACCCGGAGGGTTTAGCGCATGTGCTGGCATTGGTGCAGGAGTGGGTGTCTGCACGTAGCAGAAACAGGGGTGAAAATAAGAGAGTGGATGGTTACTCAGAGTCCGCCGGGTTCGGCGTGTCTGAGTGCTCTGCCCGATAGATCTGGACAGGTGTTTTGTAGTCCAGCGACTGATGTAGCCGCTGATGGTTGTAGAACTGAAAATAGTCGTGCAGCCCTTGCTTCACCTCCCGTCCGCTCTGAAAATCGTGAAGAAAAATGTGCTCATATTTGACGGTGCGCCAGTTGAAGATCTCACAGCGTTCTCCCTGCGTCAGCAAAACGGTGTGCCTGGGATCGGGTTCACTGGTTTTCGGCTTAACGAAACTTTTAACACCCTGAAGAACCAAGGTTATCCGTTCGAGCATAACTTTGGTCATGGCCATCAGCATCTGACAACGGTGCTGATGTATTTGATGATACTGGCTTTTCTGATTGATCAGCAATTCCCGCTGCGATAGAAACCCCCAATAAAAATAAGGGTTGTAGGGGT
>CAWUJM010000037.1:0-18371 GCA_963922685.1 uncultured Gammaproteobacteria bacterium
ACGATGCCACCCGGGCTGGTGGTTTCTTCTGCTTCACGGCGAATCACCACACGATCATGTAATGGACGGATTTTCATTACGTCAAACTCCTGATGGAAAAATGCAAAAACACTCAGCATCAGTACCTGCCGGATGCAGGCACTGATACAGAACTCTCCGGGATAATATTCTGTTGCGCTGACAGGTCAGCACTCACGATCGCACACTCCGACACTCACCGGTCGCCGGAAGTCAGTATGCCAGACCCGTTTGAGTGCTGGATATAAGGCCGCTTTCGACAATATCAAGCCACAGAATCATCTTCTTATCACAAATCTTGTACGCACACGGGAAGCTTTTGCACGCCAGTCAGCTCGTACCCAACAAGACCGTGCCGCTGAGGTTGACGAGTTGCATCGCCAGCTGGGCCAGGTGATTGCTGAACGGGACTGGTTGAAAAAAAGTCCGGCAGTCTGGCGTAGCGGATCGCCAGAGGTTACCGGAGCAGGATTCGGCATTCAGCATTCAGTTTGCGTCAGCAGTGCGCTTTGCCGGGTGTTAACCGATCCAGTGTGTACTACCAGTCAGTCGGTGAAAGCGCGGAAAACCTGCACCTGATGCGCTTACTGGACGAACAATACACCCGTGCACCCTTTTACGGCGTCCTCAAAATGACGGCCTGGCTGCGTCAGCAAGGTTATGTGGTGAACCCCAAACGGGTCAGGCGGTTGCTACGGACTATGGGTCTGGAAGTGGTCTACCAGAAGCCGAAAACCAGTGAATCTCATCCGGGGCACGCCATTTTTCCGTACCTGTTACGGCACCAGATCATAGATCATTACGATCAGGTCTGGAGTGCTGACATCACGTACGTCGGTCTGACACGGGGGTTCGTGTACTCAGATAGCTGGTCGGATATAACATTTCCTCTGAACGTATATGGGTGCCTCTGAAAACATCTACCTGATCAGGGTGACCAGGCTGGTTCACGTACCGCTGTGGCTTCCAGACTGATTCGCTGCTGAAAGTCGCCATCCACTGAGCTTGTTGCTAATACATCGCGTCCATCCTGACGGCTCGCATACAATACCAGATCGCCATTCGGCGCAAAGCCGGGTGACTCGTCCAGCTCACCGTTGCTCAGCAGGCGCAGATCGCCGCGCTGTATATCCAGCAATCCGATCCGGTAACGACCCGCAACCCGGGTCACCAGAGCGATATGACGTCCTTCCGGCGCATAGGCTGCGCGTGCGTTATAGCTCCCTTCAAAAGTCAGTCGTTGTGCTTTACCGCCTCGTGACGGCACCCGATACAATTGAGGGGATCCGCCGCGATCTGAGGTAAACACCAGATGTTGTCCGTCCGGCGACCAGGCTGGTTCTGTATCTATGCCGGTATGGCGTGTCAGTGTACGCAGTTCACCCGTTGCCAGGGTCAGGATAAAGATATCCGGGTTGCCGTTCTTTGACAGGGTCAGTGCCATTTGTTTTCCATCCGGTGACCAGGCAGGTGCACCATTGATGCCGGGATAGGCCGCGATCTGGTGCCGTTCGCCAGTCGCGATGTTCTGTACCCAGATCATGGAACGGCCCCGTGCAAATGCGACGTAAGCCAGTTGCTGGCCATCCGGCGACCAGGCCGGCGACATCAGTGGTTCGCGTGAGGTCACGATGGTTTGTGGATTATGGCCATCTGCATCCGCTACCTTCAGCTGGTTCTGGATCCGACCATCAGTCGTCCGGGTGCTGGTAACATACGCAATCCGGGTGCTGAAGGCGCCCGGTCTGCCGGTCAGTGCCTGATATACCCGGTCTGCAATCTGGTGCGCAGCAGTACGTAGTTTATCTGTGGCCACTGTGACCCGATAGGCCAGTGTCTGCTGGCCGCGTGTCACATCGAACAGGCGAAAATCCAGTTGATATTCAGTTGCGGTGTGCATCTGTATCCGACCTGTCAGCAGGTGTTCAACCTGTGCCGTACGCCACACTGGCCATTGTATCTGTGCGGTGTGATCGGGATGTGCCGGTAGTCGGGCAAACGGCAGCGGATTAAATAAACCACTGCGCCTGAGATCAGCAGCGATCACCTGCGCCACAGGCAAGGGTAGTTTCTGAGCACCGGTGGCATTGACAAATGGCACGATGGCAATCGGCAATGCGGTGACGTTGCCCTGAGTGATCGCGATCTGTAATGCCGGTGCAGCCATACTGCAGATTCCCAGCAGCAGTGCCAGAATGTAACGCTGACCAGCCATGTGCCGGTCGGATTGTCGCTGATTCATACCATCATTCCTGCGGTTGTATAAAGGCCGTATCCGGTTTCGGGGTACGCGCCACGGCCCAGACCACTACCTGAGGAACGCCGGCCTGACGCAGGGCATGTGCAGCCGCACGTACAGTCGCGCCGGTTGTCACCACATCATCCAGTAAGGCGATGCTCTGCGCTGCGGGTGGTTTCACAACCCGGAACTGGTGTCGCATATTGCGTTGTCGCTCACGGCGCGACAGGCCCTGTTGTTCTATACCCTGCTGTATCCGGTACAGTATGTCAGTGCGCCAGGGAATCTGTACCTGCCGACTGATCCAGCGCGCCAGTTCGGCAGTCTGGTTAAAGCCACGCCGACGCAGGCGCGCAGCATGCAGCGGCACCGGCAGGATGTATTCCACCGTCGGTTGCTGTGCCTGCAGTGCCTGGCCTGATGTTGTGCCTAACCAGCGCCCCCAGTGCAGCGCATGCCGATATTTGAAGTCGCTGATCCAGTCACGTACCGGTGCCTGGTAGATGAAGGGAGCAAAGGTGTGACTGAAGGGCGGCGGGTTGCTCAGACATTCGCCGCATAACACGGCATCAGTGGTCTGCGCCATAGGTACCGCGCATTGCCGACACGCCTGCTGGTTGCGTGGCAGTTGTGCCGCACAGGTGACGCAGACCATGTCTGGCGAAGCGGCGTCACAGACCTGACAGCATCCGGCACTTAACCAGCCCAATCCGGTTGACACAGATTACATGCGTTCCGGTGCACTGATGCCCAGCAGGCCCAGGCCATTACGCAACACCTGACGGGTTGCCAGAATCAGTTGCAGGCGTGCGGTGCGCAAGGTTGCCGCAACTGTCAGAAAGGGACATGCATTGTAATAGGCATGCAGTTCCCGCGCTAAATCACGCAGGTAATGCGTCACCTGATGTGGTGCTAAGTCCTGTGCGGCCCGGGCGACCACCTCCGGATAACGTGCCAGACACTTCAGCAGACTGATTTCATGCGGATCGGTCAGTCCTGCCAATGGTGCTGGTGTTGTGGTGACAACGATTCCCTGTTCTGTTGCCTGTCGCAGGACGGCACAAATCCGCGCATGCGCATATTGCACATAATAGACCGGATTGTCGTTTGACTGAGATCGCGCCAGGGTCAGGTCAAATGCCAGATGCTGGTCACTGCGGCGCATCAGATAAAAAAACCGTGCGGCATCCACCCCGACATCGTCATACAGGCTGCGCAGGGTGACAAATTCGCCGGATCGGGTTGACATTGCCTGTTTTTCTCCGTGTTCATGCAGGCTGGCGAACTGCACCAGTAAGACGGTCAGTTCTTCTGCTGTCCGGCCAGCGGCCTGCAGTGCTGCCTGAACACGTGGCACATAACCATGGTGGTCAGCACCCCAGATATTGATCAGACGCGTGTATCCCTGCGCCAGTCGTGCCAGATGATAGGCCACATCAGAGGCAAAATAAGTCGGCTGACCATTTTCACGCACCAGTACCCGGTCTTTTTCGTCACCCAGCGTCTGACTGCGGAACCAGCAGACGTCCTCCTGCCAATAGATATAACCGGCCTCTTCCAGTTGTGCCAGTGCCTGCTGTACCTTCCCCTGATCAAACAGGGTCTGTTCCGGATACCACTGATCATAGGTGACACAAAAATCTGTCAGATCGTTGCGAATATCTTCTAAAATGCGATCCCGGCCGGTCATAAATACGGTGCGGTAGTCTGGTGTGCCCAGCAGACGTTTCGCCTGCGCAATCAGCGCATCAATATATTTCTCTTTATCGCCGCCATCGGCCTGATCCGGCGGCAGATCGACCAGCACAGCGGCTGCCGGCTGCTGGTACTGTCCGGCATGTGTCTGGCGTAATGTGGTGGCGATGTCCTGTACATAATCACCCTGATAGCCATTTGCTGGGAAGGGTACGGGTTCTCCCAGCTGTTGCAGATAGCGCAACCAGACCGATACGGCCAGGATATCCATCTGCCGTCCGGCGTCATTCACATAATATTCGGTATGTACGTTATAACCGACTGCAGCTAACAGATGTGCGACGGCAGAGCCGTAGGCTGCCCCTCGGCCATGCCCGATATGCAGCGGCCCGGTCGGGTTCGCGGATACAAATTCAAGATGCACACGTTCACCCTGACCCAGCTGTGAGCAGCCAAACTGTGTGTCGGCGTCCAGTATCTCGCGGATGATCGCAGTATACTGTTGTGCCGCCAGGCGGAAGTTGATAAAGCCGGGGCCAGCAATTTCGATGCTGGCCAGCCAGTCCGGCTGCCGACAGGCAGCGACCAGCCTGTCGGCCAGCTCGCGTGGTGGCAGCCCGGCTGCCCTGGCGTGTACCAGAGCGATATTACTGACGAAGTCGCCCTGTTCCGGCTGCCGTGCCGTCGTGACCTGTGGCGATGTGGTGGTTCCGGCTGGCAGCACACCCTGATTGATCAGAATATGCCATGCCTGCTGTAATAACTGTGTAATCTCTGCTTTCACTATAATCCTGCCATACCCGTTCACCTGCATAAAAACCGACTTTGAATACCTTATTCTATCAGACACGGGTTTCTGACAGACAGCTGCGATGCTGGATCCTGTTATGCTTCGTATGGCTCAGTCTGCCACTGCAGGCTGAGCCGGATACAGTCAGTATCGGCACGGCTGATCTGCGTGACCCCTACCATCCGATTGGTGCGGCTATCTGTCGTATGCTGAATAAGCAACGGTTCCGGCATGGCATCCGTTGTATTGCCAGGAGCACCAGCGGTTCTATCTATAACCTGCAGGCTGTCCGTAAAGCTGAACTGAATATGGGCCTGGCCCTGTCTGACTGGCAACATCATGCCCGCTATGGCACCAGCCAGTTTGCCGGGCAGAGTGAAGATACGCGCCTGCGTGCATTATTCTCTCTGCATACTGAACCCTTCACCATCATTGCCCGGGCTGACAGCGATATCCGGCAACTGACTGACCTGATACATCACCGGGTGAACCTTGGTGCGATCGGTGGCGGGACACGCGGTACCATGGGGATTCTGATGGATCTGCTGGGCTGGCAGCGGTCTGATTTTAAGCTTGCTACCGAATTGTTGCCGCCTGAACAGGTCAGTGCTTTATGCGAAAATAAACTGGATGCCATCATCGTGACCACCGGTCATCCGGGCAGCTTTGTGACACAGGTGGCTGAGACCTGCGCCATCCGGATTATTCCTGCAGAACACCCGGTGGTTGATGAGCTGATAGCAAAATACAGCTATTACCGGAAAGCCAGCATACCCGGTGGACTTTATCCGGGAAACCCGGACGATATCCCGACACTGGCTGTTGGTGCCACTCTGGTCAGCTCAACCAACACCTCCCGTCAGGTGGTATATACGCTGGTGAAGTCTGTGTTTGATAATCTGGATGAATTCAGGTCGCTGCATCCGGTACTGGCTTACCTGCAACCGGCAGAGATGGTACAGGATGCACTGTCCGCGCCATTACACGAGGGTGCTGAACAATATTACCGGGAAGCCGGTATTGCCTGTTATGATCCGGTCCCGTCAGAACATAACCGGTATTGTCAGCCTGGTGCCTTCATACCGGCGAACCGGTCTGATCAGACCATACCGATTGCCGATTCAGCTGCATCTTCCTGAGGCCATCTTATGAAGCATATTCTTTCAGCTATTGCTCTGTGCAGCTGGGTCTGCACTGTATCGGCCAGTGCTTCTGCACCCACTGCTATGACGCCGGAGGCACAATATGCTGCCACCCTGGCTGAGGCTAAGCAGGCCTGGCAGCAGGCAGCGCAGCGTAAAAACACCTGGCGTGATACGAAAAAACTGATCAGGTCTGCCGAAAAAGCGGCACAGGCCGGGGACTACGCCACAGCGCAACGACTTGCGGCGAAGGCCAGGCTGCAGGGGCTGAATGCCATCCGGCAGCATGATGCCCAGATCGGTATCGGGAACCCCGGCTACCTGTATAAAAACGGATGAGTTTCCCTCCCTTTTCTGACGGCGTTCAGGCGGAAATCTGCCACTGTCGCGGATTATCGCCAGCCCGATATTCAGATATCATGTCATATCACCGTTTCTGGCATTTTCCTTGCTTTATTCTCTGGCAAGTATTATGTTTCATCCTGCCACCAGATGGCTTCAACCTGAAAAGGGATTTACTATGAAATTATTCACTACTATGGCTGCCGGTCTTTCAATGGCCCTGGCAGGCAGTGCGGCCTGGGCCGCAGATGCCTGCGATCCGGGCGAAACCGTCATCAAATTCAGCCATGTGACTGCAGCCAAGGGACACCCGAAAGGTGAAGCTGCTGCACGGCTGGCGGAACGCGTGAATGCTGAAATGAATGGCAAGGTCTGCATGCAGGTGTTCCCGAATAAGCAGCTGTATAATGATAAGAAAGTGCTTGAAGCGATGTTACTGGGGGATGTGCAGATGGCCGCACCCTCTTTGTCTAAGTTCGAGAAATATACCAGGCAGTTCCGTATCTTCGATCTGCCGTTCATGTTCACCGACATTGCTGCGGTTGACCACTTCCAGAATTCCGCCGCTGGTGACCATCTGAAGAATGCGATGCGTAGCAGGGGCCTGCAGGGACTGGCCTTCTGGCACAACGGGATGAAGCAGATGTCAGCGAATATTCCGCTGATTCTGCCGGAAGATGCGAAGGGACTGAAATTCCGGATCCAGAGTTCAGACGTGCTGCAGGCACAATTTGAGCAACTGGAAGCCAATCCGCAGAAAATGGCATTTTCTGAAGTGTACAGCTCATTGCAGACCGGCGTGGTTGACGGACAGGAAAATACCTGGTCTAACATCTACACTAAAAAGTTCTTTGAAGTACAGGATGGTATCACCGAGACCAACCACGGTGTGCTGGACTATCTGGTCGTGACCTCAACCGAGTTCTGGGATGATCTGCCTGCAGGCGTCCGGACGCAGCTGAAACAGATCGTGGATGAGGTCACCGCTGAGCGGAATCAGGTTTCAACCACAATCAATGATGCCAACCGGCAGAAAATTATTGCTGCTGGTAAACCAGTACGTACCCTGAATGCGGCACAACGTGCTGCCTGGGTGACTGCACTGAAACCGGTCTGGAAGAAATTTGAGAAAAATGTTGGTGCCGCTCTGATTGCTGCTGCACAGGAAGCAAACGCTGCTGCACAAAAAGCGAAGTAGCATTCTGCTGAGCAATCACAGGAAGCCCGGTGAACTCCGGTTCACCGGGTTTTTCATGTGTCAGATAAGGGTGTTTTCAGAGGCACCCATAATACAGAAACAACCCTGACTGATTAAATGGAGATTATCCATGCCTGACGCAGCAGAAAGCCGGCTCGGTTACTGGGTCAACGAGATAGAAGAGGTCGGTATCGCGACTCTGCTTGGCCTGATGGCTCTGGTCACCTTCGCTAATGTGGTCGCCCGTTATGTCTTTCAGAGCAACCTGCTCTGGGCACTGGAAACCACCACCTACCTGTTTGCCTGGCTGGTATTGTTCGGCATCAGCCATGCCGTGAAGATCTCTGCAAATCTGGGTGTGGATGCGGTCCTGAATTACCTGTCACCACCCGCACAACGTATCTGCGCCTTAATAGCTGTCACCGCCTGTCTCACTTTTACTGTGTTACTGCTGTATGGTGGCTGGGAATACTGGAGCAAGTTTGCATTCAAACTGAGTTTTCTGGAGTCCGAGGATATCCCCTTCCCGGTCTGGCTGCAGAGCCTGCTCGGCTACGTTGAGGATGGCGAACCGATCTACGAAAAAATACCACGATTTATCCCATATGTGATCTTGCCGGTTGGCATGGCATTACTGCTGATCCGTTATTTACAGGCTGCGGTACGTATCTGGCGTGGCGAACAGCGGATGCTGATCGCAAGCCATGAAGTTGAGGCGATAGAGGAACCGAAATAATGGAAGTTTTACTCTTATTTACTGCGGTCATCACTCTGCTTCTGCTCGGCGTGCCGATTGCTATCGCACTAGGCCTGTCCAGCATTACCTTCCTGTTATATCACTCTGACAGTTCACTGGCTTCCGTCGCACAAACCTTATTTGAGGCATTTGAAGGTCACTATACCCTGCTGGCCATTCCATTCTTCATTCTGGCTTCGTCTTACATGTCCACTGGTGGTGTGGCAAAACGAATCATTCGCTTTGCGATAGCCACAGTTGGTCATGTACGGGGTGGCCTGGCAATCGCCGGGGTGTTCGCCTGCATGTTGTTTGCGGCGCTTTCCGGTTCTTCTCCGGCTACTGTGGTTGCTATCGGAACCATTGTGATCAGCGGGATGCTGAAGGTTGGCTATACCAAAGACTTTGCCGCTGGTGTGATCTGTAATGCCGGCACCTTAGGTATCCTGATTCCGCCTTCCATCGTGATGGTCGTGTATGCGGCTGCAACCGATGTGTCAGTAGGCCGGATGTTTCTGGCCGGGGTGATCCCCGGGTTACTCGCCGGACTGATGCTGATGATCGGTATCTATATTGCCGCCCGGATCAAAAACCTGCCAGCTCAGCCCTGGGCCGGATTTGGTGAAATCCGTGATGCAGCGATAGATGCCGGCTGGGGTCTGTTCCTGATCGTGATCATTCTCGGTGGCATCTATGGCGGCGTCTTCACGCCAACTGAAGCTGCAGCAGTGGCTTCCGTGTATGCATTTTTAATCGCGAACTTCATCTATCGTGACATGGGGCCACTGAAAGACCAGCCATTGCGCCGCGATGGAGAAAACCGCCTGTTTGCATTCATCCGTAACTGGCTGCTGTTCTTTCGCTATCTGATCCCGGCCATGTTCCATCCGGATCATCGACAGTCACTGCTGGAAGGTGGCAAGCTGACGATCATGTTATTGTTCATCATTGCTAATGCATTGATTCTGAAACATGTCTTAACCGAAGAACAGATTCCGCAGGAAATCGCTTCTGCGATGCTCGCTGCCGGTTTTGGCTCAGTCATGTTTCTGGTGATCGTCAACCTTATTCTGCTGATCGGCGGACAATTCATGGAGCCATCCGGACTGATTGTGATCGTTGCACCGTTGGTGTTTCCGATTGCGATCCAGCTCGGCATTGACCCGATTCATCTGGGCATTATCATGGTGGTCAATATGGAAATCGGTATGATTACCCCACCGGTCGGTCTGAACCTGTTTGTGACCTCTGGTGTTGCGAAAATGTCGGTTCTGTCTGTGGTACGTGCTGCCACCCCCTGGCTCGGCATTCTGCTGATCTTCCTGGTGATGATCACCTACATCCCCTGGCTGTCCACCTTTATTCCGAACAGCCTGATGGGCCCGGAGGTGATCACCATTTCCTGAGACATCATCCTCCCTGCTTCCCACATGCCTGTGTGGGAAGCAGCTCACGTCGCTTGTACGCGCCCATAGCTCAGCTGGATAGAGTGTTGGCCTCCGAAGCCAAAGGTCAGAGGTTCGAGTCCTCTTGGGCGCGCCATATGCTGGCGTATTCTGATCGGGGTTTATAAAAGAAAGACCTGACATTTAAGTCAGGCAAATTTGCATTTAATTATCAATTATGCTTAAATTTTAAGCCTCAACCTGAATCCATGCACGAGGCTTAACCACATGCAGCAATCCACCACGCAACAGATTCTGATTATTGATGACCATCAACTGATGCCGGAGCCATGGCTGAAACACCTCCACAAAGGCGGAAGCAGCACCCGAAATACCACGCGGGAACCGGAACAGATACGCAGTCTGATCCAGACGACCCAGCCTTATGCCTGGGGTATCGTCACTCTGCAGGAGATACATGAATGCAATCTGCTGATGCCGTTACGGCGCTGGTTGCCGCAGGCGATTCTGGTTGCCATTACAGCAACTGATGATTTGCATAACTACGTTTATGCTGCTGGTATAGAGTATGCTGCCAGCAGCACACAACTGGACTGGCTCGCATTACACCAGCAGATCAGCCAAGCCCTGCGGCAACGCGCACAACAGCAACTCAGTCGCCCTAAACCCAGAAAGGTACAGCCGTTGAATACGCAACAGCGTCAGATCCTGCATTATGTTGCGCACGGTATGTCTAATAAAGAGATCAGCCGGGCGACTTATCTGGCTGAGGGGACGGTCAAAAATCACCTGATCAGAATTTTCGATTATCTGGGTGTCACCAACCGGACGCAGGCTGCCTTAAAGGCTGCACCCTTTGCGTAACGGGCACCTCTGCAGAGGTGCCCTGATCAGAATTACCGGTTGAGCACCCTGCGGTTCAGCGCAGTCCGGCCTCTTTGTAATAACGTAAGGCGCCTGGGTGCAGGGGTGCTGACAGGCCGTCAGATACCATCTGTGCTTCCTGCAGGTGCGCAAACGCCGGATGAAAGCGGCGGAACTGCGGCATATTTTCAAACACAGCTCTGACAACAGTATAGATCGTGCTGGCAGGTGTTTCTGTTGAGCTGACGAACGTCGCACCCACGCCAAAGGTCTGCACATCATCCGGATTACCTGAGTACATGCCGCCTGGAACCGTTGCGGTACGATAATAATCATGCTCAGCTATCAGCTTGTCAATCACCGGCCCGGTCACCGGCACCAGGACTGTATCACACGCTGTGGTTGCTTCTTTGATGGAACCATTCGGGTGACCGACAGTGAACACAATAGCATCCACCTTGTTATCACATAAGGCCTGAGCCTGTTCGGCTGACTTCAGTTCTGTGACCCGCTTAAAATCATCTTTATCCCAGCCATACAGACGCATCAGCATATCCATATTGCCACGCTGACCGGAGCCCGGATTGCCGATATTGACACGTTTGCCTGCCAGATCGGTAAACTGGCGGATGTTGGCATCACGTCGGGCGATCACCGTAAATGGTTCCGGATGTAACGAAAAAACCGCCCGCAGGTCCCGATTACCCTGACCCTTAAAACGATCTGTGCCATGATAAGCATGATGCTGCCAGTCAGATTGCACTACCCCCATATCCAGCTCACTCGCACGAATCGCATTCAGGTTATACACAGAGCCTCCGGTACTTTCGACTGAACAGCGGAGGCCATGTGACTGGCGATCCTTATTTACCAGACGACAGATCGCACCGCCGGTCGGATAATACACCCCGGTGACGCCTCCTGTACCAATGGTCACAAACTCAAATGCATATGCCGGCAGTGCCATTGCCAGCGCGGCTAATCCGGCTATCCATCGTTTTTTCATCGTAAACTCCCGAAAATAAAAAATCCGCAGGTATCGCAAACACAATCCACCCCGGACTTTACACCGATCAGACTACAGGCACAACAGTGTCAGCATTCCCGGGAATGCTTCTTCAGGTACAGTGGGACAACCACCTGCATCGCTATTTTCAGGTAGGCACTACCAGTACCTCAACGCTGCTTTACGATCTGGCGAGCACGTGTCATTCTGCGCGCAGCGGAGCTGCAGTCGCAGAATCTGCCTGACCTGCTACTAACCTGTCTCATCTGAGTATACTCATGCCCTGGTTAGATTATGTCCTGCTCGGAATTATTGCGGTTTCCGCATTAATCAGTCTGGCACGTGGCTTTGCGCGCGAGGCCTTTTCACTGGCCGTCTGGGTGCTGGCGTTCTGGGTAAGCTGGCAGTTTTTCCGCGATCTGGAACTTCAGTTCATGCCCTGGATCAGCTCTCCTACCGTGCGGCTGGGGATTGCGTTTGCCTTACTGATGATCGTCACCTTACTGCTCGGTGGCATGGTGAACTATCTGCTGATTCAACTGATTGAGCGCACCGGCATGTCGGGCACCGACCGGTTTATCGGCATGCTCTTCGGTGTTGCGCGGGGCGCACTGATGAACACGATACTCGTGTTACTGGCCGGCCTGACTGTGATGCCACAGGAGATCTGGTGGCAGGCATCGCAACTGGTCCCTTATTTTGTCGGTCTGGCGGCCTGGCTACAGACCCTGCTGCCGGACGATATTGCGCAATATTTTCAGTATGCGGACGGCGCAACCGCGACAGCCCGGAGCCTGTAAAGATGTGTGGTGTGGTCGGTATAGTAGCAAAGACACCCGTAAACCAGGTGTTGTACGATGTGCTGCAGGTATTGCAGCATCGCGGCCAGGACGCTGCCGGTATCATGACCTGTGAAGATGCCAGGCTGCATCTGCGCAAGGCCAACGGGCTGGCACGGGATGTGTTCCGGACAGAACATATGCACCAGTTGCGAGGCAATGCCGGGATCGGGCATGTGCGCTATCCGACAGCAGGTTGTGCTTCATCAACCGAGGCACAACCCTTTTATGTGAATTCGCCCTACGGTATCGCACTGGCACACAATGGTAACCTGACCAATGCGCAGACCGTGCGCCAGGCCCTGTTTACCGAAGACCGGCGACATATCAATACCGGGTCTGATTCAGAAATCCTGCTGAATGTCTTTGCGCATGAACTGTCGGCACAGACCGATAAGCTGACCGTGCAGGCAGATGATGTCTTTCGCGCCGTGCAGGCAGTGCACCGGCGTTGTCGCGGCGGTTATGCGGTAGTGGCCCTGATCGCCGGGTATGGCATGGTCGCGTTTCGTGATCCGAACGGCATTCGCCCGCTGGTATATGGTGTACGCGACAGTGCAGCCGGACGCGAATGGATGGTTGCCTCAGAAAGTGTCGCACTGGCTGTCTCCGGCTTCCGGTTGGTGCAGGATATTGCGCCTGGTGCTGCATTGATTGTGACGGCTGCCGGAGAACATGCGACCCGGCAGTGTGCGCAGCATACCCAGCATTCGCCCTGTATCTTTGAATATGTGTATTTTGCCCGGCCTGATTCAGTGATTGATGGTGTGTTTGTGCACAAGGCGCGCCAGCGGATGGGCATCAGTCTGGCGGATAAGGTACGGCGCGTACTCCCCGATCAGCCAATTGATGTGGTGATCCCGATTCCGGATACCAGCCGCACCTGTGCCATGACCCTGGCAGACAGATTGCAGATACCCTATGCCGAAGGCTTTATCAAAAACCGCTACATCGGGCGTACCTTTATCATGCCGGGGCAGACCCGGCGCGAAAAATCAGTGCGCCAGAAACTGAACCCGATAGATATCGAATTTAATAACAAGCGGGTGTTACTGGTTGACGATTCCATCGTGCGCGGAACCACCTCGCAGGAGATCATCACCATGGCGCGCGAATCAGGTGCCAGACAGGTCTATTTTGCGTCCGCCGCGCCACCGGTGCGGCATCCGAATGTGTATGGTATCGACATGCCCGCTGCCGATGAACTGATTGCGCATGGACGTACCGAACGCGAAGTGGGTGCACTGATCGGTGCTGATGCGATTATCTATCAGGAACTGGACGACCTGATTGATGCGGTACAGAAAAAAGGCAAGGATTGTATTGATCGGTTCGATACCTCAGTCTTTGATGGTGACTACGTAACCGGAGATGTGACCCCTATGTATCTCAGCCAGCTCCAGGCAGAACGCAACGATACCGCGCAAGCCCACCATACAACCGGCAATCACCTGACTCATCTGTTATGACCCTGCCGCCTGATGCCGGGCTGGCCAGCCGTGCCATTCGCACCGGGCATCATCGCACACCTGAAGGCGAACACGCCGAGCCGATCTTCGCCACCTCCAGCTTCATCTTCCATTCGGCGGCAGAGGCTGCCGCACGTTTTGCCGGAGACGAGCCGGGCAATATCTACGGACGCTTCACCAATCCGACTGTCCAGGCGTTTGAACAACGTCTGGCTGCCTTAGAAGGTGGCGAGGCCTGTCTGGCAACCGCTTCCGGGATGTCTGCGATTCTCACCCTGTGCCTGGGTCTGTTACAGACCGGAGATCGCATCCTGACCTCGCGCAGCCTGTTCGGCAGCACCACCCAGCTATTCGACAACTACCTCAGCCGGTTCGGCATCCATACCGATTATGTTGCATTGACCGATCTGCCTGCCTGGGCTGCAGCAATCCGGCCCACCACACGATTGTTATTTATCGAAACACCCTCCAACCCACTGATGCAACTGGCTGATATCCGGGAGCTGGCTGATATCGCACATGCGCATGACAGTCTGCTGGTGGTAGACAACTGTTTCTGTACCCCGGTATTGCAACAGCCACTGGGTCTGGGTGCCGATCTGGTGATTCATTCCGCGACCAAATATCTGGACGGGCAGGGGCGTGCACTGGGTGGTGCGATTGTCGGTCCGGCAGCGATCGTACAGGATCGGCTATTGCCTGCCATGCGTACGGCAGGGCCCTGTATAAGCCCGTTCAATGCCTGGATCTTTCTGAAAGGTCTGGAGACGCTCCCGTTGCGGATGCGGGCACACTCAGCGGCAGCCACAAAACTGGCCCACTGGCTGACACAACAACCGGCAGTAGAACAGGTGAATTATCCGGGACTGCCGGATCACCCGCAATATGACCTGGCACAGACACAACAGACATGGCCTGGCGGTATCGTCAGCTTTGTGGTGCGCGGAGGTCGGGCGGCGGCCTGGCACGTGATAGATCAGACACGCATGATCTCAATCACGGCAAATCTGGGCGATGTCAAAACGACCATCACCCATCCGGCCAGTACGACACATGGTCGCTGGACAGATGAGCAACGGGCTGAAGCAGGAATCGCTGAAGGGTTGATCCGGATGGCGGTGGGGCTGGAAGATATCGCAGATATTCAGGCCGATCTGGCTGTTGACTGATTTGGGCACCTTAGGTCCGTGTTGAAGACCTTACGGTGCTTGCCCTGTGCCAGCAGCTGAGCAACGGCCTCAATGCAGAAGTCAGCTTCCAACGTGGGACTCAGTGCCCAGCCCAGAACATATCGGCTATACCAGTCTATAACGGCCATCAGGTACTCGAACCCCTGTGCCAGGCCGACGTATATGATGTCAGTGCTCCAGACCTGATCGCAATGATCTATGATCTGGTGCCGTAGCAGGTACGGAAAAATGGTGTGCCCCGGATGGGATTTACCACATAACCTTGCTGACGCAGCCAGGCCGTCATTTTGAGGACACCGTAAAAGGGTGCACGGGTGTATTGCTCGTCCAGTAAGCGCATCAGGTGCAGGTTTTCCGCGCTTTCACCGACCGGCTGGTAGTGCACACTAGATCGGTTAACACCCGGCAAAGCGCACTGCTGACGTAAACTGAATGCCGAATCCTGCTCCGGTAACCTCTGGCGATCCGCTACGCCAGACTGCCGGACTTTTTTTCAACCAGTCCCGTTCAGCAATCACCTGACCCAGCTGGCGATGCAGTTCGTCCATCTCAGCGGCACGGTTTTGTTGGGTACGGAGCTGGCTGGCGTGAAAAAGCTTGTGGAATCATATCCAGTGCCTGTTTTCCCAGCTGTGGATCTGCGTCGCATGAACACCATATTCTGTCGTCAGCTCATTCGTCGTCTTGTCCTGGCGGATCGCCGCTAAGGCAACTCTGGTCTGAATTCTGGGGAGTATCATAAACTACTGGTAGCCATGACCAAAATTATGCTCAAAATGATAGCCTTGTTTTTTCAGTGTGTTGAAAGTCTCATTCTCTATTTTCCATCGCGCCCGGCCAGCCCGCATGATTTCCATGAGATTCGCTGGGCTTAAAGTAAAATCTGTGACCCAAGCACCATGATACCTTTTTTTACCTGAAGTATCAGTTTCAGTATATTCCAGAACACTGACCTTAAGATCCACATGCGTTGCATTGAGGGATACATCATTCAGATAACGAAACTGATGCACGTGGCCTTTTTTATCTGTGATCGTTTTATCTCGGGTTCTTGCGCTCGTTTTCAGTTGATTAAACAAGTACTTATGATCTTCGGGCTTCGCTACCAGAATATATCTTAACCCTGCCTTTCCCAGTTCTTTAATATGTGGCCCATTTGAAGCCAGGCCATCTTCTATGACGATAAAATTCCTTCGAGGATGATCTTTCCGTATGCGGGCTATCAGACGTTTAGCTACATTGCGCTCACAGTCATTTCTGATCTTGCCGTCTTATTGCTGAATGGGCTCCGGGGCTAATGGAAAAACATGCCGATAATCCGGATGGACTATGGCTGCACTCAGCATCTGGTGATAATAAGTCCTGACACCATTTGCCCGAATTTTTCACAGCAATAATCGCAATGTATTTTTCTGGATGAAAAAAACTCTGTCCCATCCATAGACAACAGCAGGTGCCCGTCCAGATAAGTGAAAGGTTTCAGCACGTTGCCTCGCTGAAGGGACCGATGGACATCAACGAAGCCGCTTTGAAGCTCAGCAGGATTCAACACATCCAGCCGCGTTCTTAGCTGCGTATCCGGGTCACATCATATAAATTTTATAAATTGGCCTGAACTTGCTTTGACTGTCTGGACTCTTCAAATTTCAGCAACGAAGAATATTTCAGATGAAATACAGCTAAACCTGACATCAGGCAATCCAACAGCGGTATCTCTGTCCCACGTTTCGGATCCCTGATTTTTGATAATGCCTGACGAATAGACAACAAAAGTTCGGGGGTCCCTAAGTCTTTTCTGATCTTTTAAGGAAATCAGGTAATTTTTATGGCCCGGACTATAGCTTTATCTTTACGAAAAAAGCAAATCAGAAAGCCTTGTAAATCAATATCTTAGATACGAATCGAGAATTTCTGGCCGAAAACCGCCTCTTAGGTAAGCAATATACAGGAGAAAACAGATGGGCAGGCAACAATATGTTGCCTGCCCTTTTTTATTACAGCTTACCAATTAATCCGGAAGTGTTGCCGATCTATTTTGTAGTTACCGAATCGGAATGTTTCCACATCACGCTCCAGCATCTGCATAATCATCTCGCCAAGAATCGGAATGAATTTTGCCGCCCAGCCGGCTGTATAGACGACGATATCGCGCGAGTTATCGACTTGCGACGGGGCATAGTCTAATAACAACTCTTCCTTGTTCCGGGCTAAGGTAATCAGACAAGTGGAGGTGAATTGGGGAGTATCATCAAGCCCGACCATGTGCTTTCGGACCCAGTCTGAATTGAGTTCAAGGCTTGCAGGATCAGGGCAGCCCGAACGTTGTGATGGGTCGCTGATAATACGGTCGGGAATGTCTGGTGCCACTCGCACATAACCTGGATGAGCCCAGTCGACTTCGGGAAAGCCATAAAAGAGCTGCTTGTCCTGCGGCTCCTGAAAAACGAACCAGGTTGGCATCTTTATATCGGAAGCGATCTTTTTGTAATACGCAGAGGACATTTCCCAAATGTCAATTCCAATACTCAGGCCCAGGTGAACCAGAATCTCGTTTACATAAGGGCCGGGAGTGATTGCCAGTTTTCGGCAGCGGTACTCGCCTGCCTGCGTCTGAACAACGATACCATTACCTTTTCGGGAAATGATATTGGTTACCTGCTCGTACGAGTGGAAGTCAACAAACCCCGAGTCTTGAGCAACATTGTACATCGCCTCCTGTGTGGCCTTGAGGTTAATAATGCCGCCATCACCCTGATAGAACCCGGAGTAGTCGGAGCGAATATCCCTGAAGCCAAAGCTCTCAATCTGCTGCGCGTTCAGTTTAGTGTAGGGAACGTGCAGTTGATCCATTATTTTTTCCGCCGTGCCGATACCGCCTTCCTGAGAGGGCAGTGAGGGATCACCGAACCAGACGCTGCCCACCATACCAATCAGTTTCTCAAAAGTACGCAGTTGGAGTTCATTCCAGTAGTTCTGAGCCGCCAGGGCCAGTTCAGACATATATTTTTGTGAATACTGAATGCGGTATTGTCGTGAAGCACCGGCAGAACTGCCACTGTCATTAAAGTAGCCGAACCGTTCAAGGACGAGCGTTCGTTTCGACCGTTTACCAGCATGATAAGCAGTAGATAACCCCATTGAGCCGCCACCAATCACGATCAAGTCGTAAATATCAGACATAAGTACCTCCGTTGCAGATGAAAGGATATGCAGAGTGTTTGATGATGGGCGAGATGCTGAGGAAATCGTTAAGCAAGACCCCGATCGTGCAGATTAACCTGCTACTTGTTATCAACACCAGACAGTTCACACTCAGATTAAAACGCCCTGCTTCCGTACCGTAACACACTCCGGTCTGCTGCACCAGGCAGGTAGAGGTGCAACAGCAATTCCCGCTGCGATAGAAACCCCCAATAAAAATAAGGGTTGTAGGGGTG
>CAWUJM010000038.1:0-17421 GCA_963922685.1 uncultured Gammaproteobacteria bacterium
CCCCTACAACCCTTATTTTTATTGGGGGTTTCTATCGCAGCGGGAATTGCTGAACTGAATGCAGGCACCGGGTAAAAAATCCTGCGGACTCTTACCGATCGCCAGTAAGCCCGTAATTGTTGGGGTTGTGTCTTCTGTTGAGCGGGTCATGCTGCAGGAGGCCAGGCGTTCTGTCGCGCTGCGCTCGTTTTGCTCCAGAATATCCTCAGCAACTGCCTGCGGCAGATATTCAGACTGAAAGATCAGTTGTGACAGGTCATGTAACGTGGCTGTGGTCACCGGGTACAGGTCAAATGGCAGGTCTTTATAGCGGCGTTTTTCATTCAGGATGCGCTCTTCCTGCGCATTTGCAATCGCCCGGCGCGGGCCAATGCGAATCCAGATGCGTCCATCGTATTTCACTGGTGGCATATCAGACGGCATGACTGTCACAACGGCGATATCAGCCCCTTGCAACCTGAGTTTTTCGACAGACAATACGGGCAGCGGCAGAATATTGCCGTCAGTCTTCATATCTGCCAGCGACAGTAGCAGTTTGTCGGTAATTTCCAGTCCGCTGGCTGCACCCTGATCGGTTGCTCCGATGAACAACACGCCAGGCTGATTGTGATCGGGCAGATCGTTGGCAAAGGCGCAGACTGCTTCACGTGCTTTTTTGGGTACTTCACCTTTGAAGCTGGCCTTGCGCTCTACTCGATCGGATTCGGTCTCTTGCAATAAGGTCAGCAGGCTGTCGTCAGAGAGTCTTTGCATCGTCATAGAGAGGGTCTGTTGCGGGTACATTCACCGCACTATCTGCGGCGAATGTTGACTTTGCGGTGAATAGGTGCGATATTCGCCGCATGATAAGCGATAAATATATCTGGCAACAGCCAGACTGGCCGCGCTGGCAATATGACCTCATGGCTCTCACGCAACCTCTGATGCAGGTTTGCCATGCGCGGGGCTACTGGCTTGGCCGTCTGCAGACAATCGGGTTTGATCTGCGTCAGCAGACCACCCTGCAGGCGGTGACTGCGGATGTGGTCAAGACCAGCGAAATAGAGGGTGAGCAACTGAACCAGAGTACGGTACGTTCTTCCATTGCACGTCGTCTGGGTGTGGATATCGGTGCGCTTGCGCCAGCGGATCGTCATGTTGATGGCGTGGTTGAGATGATGCTGGATGCGGTACAGAATAGCGCGCAGCCGCTGACAGCCGAACGTTTGTTCGGCTGGCATGCAGCCTTATTTCCGAGCCAGTTCAGCGGACTTAACCGCATCCGGGTCGGAGCCTGGCGTGACGATGCTGCGGGTCCGATGCAGATTGTGTCTGGTCCGATCGGTCGGGAACGGGTGCATTATCAGGCACCACCGGCGGCGCGTATTGCCACCGAGATGGATGCGTTTCTGTACTGGTTCAATCAGGATCAGCCAGCTGATCCGATCATCCGGGCGGCCATTGCGCATCTGTGGTTCGTGACAATTCATCCGTTTGATGATGGTAACGGGCGTATCGCACGCGCGATCGGCGATCTGATGCTGGCCCGGGTTGAATCCTCGCCACATCGGTTCTACAGCCTGTCTGCGCAGATTCAGCGCGAGCGCGATACTTATTACCGGTTACTGGAGCAGACGCAGCGTGGCAGTCTGGTGATTACGGCCTGGCTGGACTGGTTTATCGGCTGTCTGCAGCGCGCTCTGGATCATGCGGATGAGCTGGTTTCGGCAGTGTTGAATAAGGCGCGTTTCTGGCAGCAGTGGTCCGGTTGCGCCCTGAATCCGCGTCAGATCAGGGTACTGAACCGGTTACTGGATGGGTTTGAAGGCAGACTGACCAGTCGTAAATGGGCCAGACTGGCGCAATGTTCCACGGATACGGCACTACGGGATATCACCGCGCTGGTGCAACTGGGCGTTTTATGCCGATCAGCTGCCGGTGGGCGCAGCACCAGCTATGATCTGATGCCTTTCTGATGCCGGTATGCAGCATATCTGTATTATGCACGGCTTTCTGGTGCAGTGACTTGAAATTCTGCCGGGCAGCACCATATAGCTTGTACTCCAGCCCCTATCAACCGTTATGTTTACGAGGTTTTTCGGATGAGTGAGCAGGAATCCGGCAAACAAGATATCCCGGCCTCTGAGGCAGAAACGACTGCAGCAGAAGAGTCGGTGGAACCGTTATCTGCAGAAGAATTAAGTGCCCGACTGGCGCAGACGGAAGAAAAGATTGCTCAGCAGCAGGATCAGCTGTTGCGTGGTCAGGCCGACATAGAAAACTTAAAACGGCGTCATACCCAGGCACTGGAAAAGGCGCATAAGTTTGGTACAGAAAAGATAGTCGGCGATCTGCTGGGTGTGTGGGACAGCCTGGAGCTGGGCCTGCAGGCAGCACAGGACGAGCAGGCAGACATTACGAAGTTACGTGAAGGGACTGCGCTGACCTTAAAGATGCTGACTGATGCGATGCAGAAGCAGGGTGTGGCGCAGCATGATCCGCAAGGCGAACGGTTTAATCCCGAGTTGCATCAGGCGATGTCAATGCAGCCGAGGGAGGATGTTGAACCGGATACGGTCATTCAGGTGGTACAGAAAGGCTATAGTCTGAATGGTCGGCTGGTACGGCCGGCGATGGTGATGGTATCGCAGGCAGCACCTGAATCTGAACCAGCAGAATAAAACAGCATCCGGGTATCTCCGGGCAGATTTTTATTATTTTTGAGGATAACCAGCATGGGCAGAATTATCGGTATTGATCTCGGCACGACGAATTCGTGTGTCTCGGTCATGGAAAGTGGCAGCGCGAAGGTGATTGAGAACAGTGAGGGTGATCGTACGACACCTTCTGTGATCGCCTATACCAAAGACGGTGAAGTACTGGTCGGACAGAGCGCGAAGCGGCAGGCAGTGACCAACCCGCAGAATACGTTATTTGCGATCAAACGACTGATTGGTCGCCGGTTCACGGACCAGGTGGTCAAGCGTGATCAGGATATTGTGCCTTATAAAATTGTTGGTGCAGACAATGGCGATGCCTGGGTCGAAGTGAACGGCAAAAAGATGGCACCGCCGGAAATTTCGGCCAAGATCCTGCAGAAGATGAAAAAGACTGCCGAAGATTATCTGAGTGAAGAGATCAAAGAAGCGGTCATCACGGTGCCAGCTTATTTTAACGATTCACAGCGTCAGGCAACCAAGGATGCCGGTCGGATTGCCGGACTGGACGTGAAGCGGATCATCAACGAACCGACAGCAGCGGCACTGGCGTATGGCCTGGATAAGGCGAAGGGCGACAAAAAGCTTGCTGTGTATGATCTGGGTGGGGGTACCTTCGATGTTTCCATCATTGAAGTTGCTGAGATTGATGGTGAACATCAGTTTGAAGTGCTGGCGACCAATGGTGATACCTTCCTGGGCGGCGAAGACTTTGATCTGCGCATCATTGACTATCTGGTAGAGACCTTCCGTAAGGATCAGGGCGTCAATCTGAAAAACGACCCGCTGGCCTTACAGCGTCTGAAAGAGGCGGCAGAAAAGGCCAAGATTGAACTTTCCAACGGACAGCAGACCGATGTGAATCTGCCGTATATCACCGCAGATGCGTCTGGTCCGAAGCATATGGATATCAAGCTGAACCGGGCGAAACTGGAGTCATTGGTGGATGATCTGGTACAGCGTACCCTGCAACCCTGCCAGACCGCGCTGAAGGACGCCGGTCTGTCTGCCTCAGAGATCAGTGATGTGATCCTGGTCGGCGGTCAGACCCGGATGCCGAAGGTACAGGAAGTGGTCACGAAGTTCTTCGGTCAGGCACCGCGCAAGGATGTGAACCCGGATGAAGCGATTGCAATGGGTGCCGCGATTCAGGGTGGTGTGCTGGGCGGTGAAGTAAAGGATGTCCTGCTGCTGGATGTGACCCCGCTGTCGCTTGGTATTGAGACGATGGGCGGCGTCATGACCAAGCTGATTGAAAAGAACACGACCATTCCGACGAATGCCTCACAGACCTTCTCTACCGCTGATGATAACCAGACAGCGGTCACAGTGCATGTATTACAGGGTGAGCGTGAGCAGGCGGCAGGCAACAAATCGCTGGGTCGGTTTGACCTGAGTGACATACCACCGGCACCACGTGGTACCCCGCAGATTGAGGTCAGCTTTGATCTGGATGCGAACGGTATCCTGCATGTGTCGGCCAAAGATAAGGCGACAGGGAAGGAACAATCCATCCGGATTACCGCCTCATCCGGTCTGTCTGACAGTGAGATCGAAAAGATGGTCAAAGATGCCGAAGCACATGCGGATGAAGATAAAAAGTTCCAGGAGCTGATTGCAGTACGCAACATGGCGGATACCATGATCCATGCAACGCGCAAATCCATGCAGGAGCTGGGTGACGACAAGCTGGAAGATGGCGAGAAGGACCGCATTGAAGCTGCGATTAAAGAGCTGGAAGAGGTCATGAAGGGTGATGAAAAAGAAGCGATTGAGGCAAAAACCAAGACCCTGACAGAAGCATCCGGCAAGATGGCAGAGCGGTTATATGCACAACAGGGTGGCCCGGATGCAGCGGCTGCTGCAGCCGCCGGTGCGGCTGGCGCAGCGGGTGCTTCTGCCGGAGCTGGCAGTAAGGCAGATGATGTGGTTGATGCAGAGTTTGAAGAAGTGAAAAACGATAAGTAACCTGAAGGTACCTGTCAGCTCATCTGCCTGTACCGGCAGATGAGCTGATACTGCTTTTCCATCTGTCTGGTTGTTGTGTATGGCGAAACGCGACTATTACGAAGTGCTCGGTGTTTCCGGCAGTGCGAGTGAAGCTGAGATCAAAAAGGCCTATCGCCGTCTGGCGATGAAGTATCATCCGGATCGCAATACGGGTGATAAGGCGCAAGCAGCGGAAAAAAACTTCAAGGAAGCGAAAGAAGCCTACGAAGTGCTGTCTGATGCACAGAAGCGCGCTGCCTATGATCAGTTCGGTCATGCGGGTGTGGATCCGAACATGGGAGCTGCCGGTGCTGGTGCGGCTGATTTTGGTGATATTTTCGGCAATGTATTCGGCGATATCTTCGGCGGACGCGGTGGACAGAGTGGCGGGGTGCAACGTGGCGATGACCTGCGATATAACCTGGAACTGAGCCTGGAAGATGCTGTTGCTGGTAAGTCAGTACAGATTAAGGTGCCGACTCTGGTCAACTGTCATACCTGTAACGGTAGTGGCGCAAAGCCGGGGACCCAGCCTAAGACCTGTGGCACTTGTCGGGGGCAGGGCCAGGTGCGAATGCAGCAGGGTTTTTTCTCCATTCAGCAGGCCTGTCCCAGCTGTCATGGCAAGGGCTTCAGCATAGATCAGCCGTGTACGTCATGTCGCGGACGCGGACGCACACAGGAAACCCGGACCTTGTCAGTTAAGGTGCCGCAGGGTGTGGATACAGGCGATCGCATCCGTCTGTCCGGCGAAGGTGAAGCAGGCGAAAATGGTGCACCAGCCGGTGACCTGTACGTCCAGGTGGCGGTGAAAAAACACCCGATCTTCCGGCGTGAGGAAAGTCATCTGCATTGTGAGATGCCGATCAGCTTCACGACGGCAGCACTGGGTGGTGAGACAGAGGTGCCGACCCTGACCGGTAAGGTAAAACTCAGAATCCCGGAAGGCACCCAGACCGGCAAAATGTTCCGGGTACGTGGCAAGGGCGTCAAGCCGGTACGTGGCGGGCCGCAGGGCGACCTGTTATGCCGTATTCTGGTTGAGACACCGATCAATCTGAACAAGGCCCAGCGTGAATTTCTGCGCCAGCTGGAAGATTCTTTCGTCGCCAACGGCAAGCAGCACACGCCGAATGCGCATGGCTGGCTGGATAAAGTAAAAAGCTTCCTGAAGCGGTAGGGCACTGCCGGGTGCGATTCACACTGATGTGGCGATCTCAGTGCCAGCGTTATCCGGTCACGGTTCTCCGAGGTACGCCATAAACCCATCCGTGGGGGCTCGGCTGCGGCCGTCCAGGCCGCAGACGCCCTCGGAGAACCGTGACCGGATAACGCCCTTCAGTGGAGGTGGCACAATCGCCCTCGTGGCAACTTTCAGGACGGCACTGCGTCATTCCGCACGCAGTCGCGGAATCCATAGCCTGAAGCCAGATGGAACAGAGTGAATGGCAGATCAGGCAGATTCTGCGACTATAACTTCGCTGTGCGCAGAATGACAGTATGTCAGCACGTAAACAGGTGCTGCAGCACTGTGGCGGTGCCCACTTGAAAATAGTGACACAGGTCGTTGTAACACCGAACTTGAAAGAGCATGACCCGAGTCTGTTCTCCGAGGGCGTCTGCGGCCATGGATGGCCGCAGTCGAGCCCCCACGGATGGGTTTATGGCGTACCTCGGAGAACAGATACGGGTCATGCCTGACACTGAAGTTGACACTATAACAGCAGTAATCCATCGTATGTCGCTGGCAACACGCAATGTTGCGGATTTTTCCGGTTGCGGTGTCACCATTTGCAACCCGTTTGACCCGGCTCCCACCCCAGCATGACCCCACCACCGGCCATTCCCGAACGCCACCAGGCCCTGCAACACGCCTGTGCCGGTCAGGGCAGACTGTATGCACTGATGGATGGTGCCATGTTGCCGGAGCTGGAGGCGAGTATCCTGGAGCATCAGCCGCCGCTGGCGCATATGCCGTTACTGATCGGCGATGCGGTTGCCAGCTTCGCGAGCATCAGCCCGCGCCTGATCCATCTGCCACGCGATGCGGCACTCACCTGGTGGTTGCTGGACGAGGGCATCCGCTGCGGTATCTATCTGTGCAGCCGGGCTGAGATGAGCGCACTGCACCACCATCTGTACAGCCTGACCGCCGTCCGCACCCAGGCAGGCGACAAGGTGCAGTTTCGTTATTACGAACCCCCCATCCTGCACGATTTCTGGCCCAGCCTGACCGCAGCAGAACAGAACGCCCTGCTGGGCCCGATAGATCGCCTGATCGTGCCACAGCCAGATACTATCGCATTCAACCTGTGGGATCGCCCTGCCGACCATCCCCAACTGCCCTACCCGCCGACACCAGAAGACTGGACCCAACTACCGGAGCCCTGGTGGCATATTACCCCGGCACAGCACCAGGCACTCACTGATGGTTTGCTGCACCGGTTCCTGCATCGTCTCGCTGACCGTCTGGCAGAAATCCGTGATGTCTTGCGACCTGATCTGCAGATTGATTTCCATTCTGAACCGTATCAGACCATCCTGAAAAAACGTATACGTTATCTGATGCTGCATGGTTTTGAAACAGAGCAGCAATTGGCCGATGCACTGGAATCTACGCAGGTATATAACCTCAATCTGCGCGATGATCAGGTGAAAAAAATCGTGGAGGATCAATCTGTCGGAATAGTACAAAGGCTATATGCCATGCGGCGCATGGCGACAGGCAGGGATACCCGTTAATGAGTGACTCCTCATCATTCAGTAATCTTTCTCTGAAGACCGGCAGCAAGAGCTGCGCTGCCGAAGTGCGTCTGACGTGCTGTTATGACGACCCATGGCGCACACCGATTACCGATGCACCGGTACGGATTGAGGATAGCAGCGGCGTGTTATTGCCGGGGACGCTAGGCGGGATGACCACACGTGGACTGGCTGATTTTGGTCTGACCGATGGTCATACTGCTGTGCCCGCCTATCGTGCGCAACTCGGGACCTTTGCGGAGATACCGGCACAGAGAGGTGATGTCAGGATCGCACTGGTGGCTGATCCGGCAGCACAAGGTGAAGTCAATGCGTTATCAGAGCAAATCCTTTCTGTGTTAGCCAGTTTTCAGACAGACATGGAACAGGCACTGTTACCCTGGGTGACGAAATGGAATAATGACGGCATCCTTTCTATACCTGAGGCCTATCGCACCGGAGCTGTGCGTGGCCTTGCTGAATGGTGGAAGAGTGAGGCTGATTTCTGGGTATCCGTTGGAAACTGGGTTTCTGAGGCATTTGATGCTGCTGTCAATGCCATGACTCAGGCAGCTGTTGAGCTATGGGAGTGGTACAGCAACCTGCCCTGGTACGACAAGCTCAATCCGATTGGAGCCTATGCACGGGAACAAATCCTGTCTTTACTGAACGGAATCAATGACCTGTGGGAACGCCGCGAACAGATTATGGCATTGAGCAGGTGTTTTGTTAGCAGATCCATTGCCACTATTGAAAAAGGCCTGGAAGCACTCGTTGATTTTCCTGGTGAGGCCGGTGAGATCATGAGCCTGCTTGTCAGAAACAGTGCCGAATGGGTACAGGGCCTGATTGAGATGGTTCGCGAGACGGATGTGCTCAAAAAGCTGGCTGGTACCCTGTTTGGCATTATCATGATGATGACGCCCAATCTCTGGGCAGAAGCCATCGGTACCATTGGCGGTTATCTGCTGCCAGAGGTACTGCTCGCCGTTATTTTCGTCATAATTGCTGCTTTTACAGAAGGGGCAGGTGCACCGCTGCTGCTGAAGATCTTTACCAAGCTGGACGACATCGCCAAACTGGTTACTCAACTTGCCAAAGCCTTGCGCAGAAAAGTTGACGAAGCCGTTGATAGTGCTACAGGTGTGGTGACGAGAATTGTGCGGAAGTCTCCAAAGAAACCGAGAGGTCGAAGAACTAAAATACGAGAAAAAGAAGATGAAGAAACAAAACGGTCTTTGCGGAGGGAAAATGAAAGTGCTGATATTTTAGCAAAAAATGGATATGATGTTGAACAAAACCCTATGGTTCCCGGAGAAAAGAAACCCGATTATAAAATAGATGGTGAAATTTATGATAATTATGCTCCATCAAGTTCAAAACCAAGGAATATCTCGTCAGAAGTGGCCGGTAAAATAGATAGTGGTCAAACGAAAAACATAATCATTAATCTAAAAGATAGCTCTGCGGACTTACAGGATTTGATAGAGCAATTTAATGATTGGCCAATTAACGGCTTGGGGGATATTAATATTATCACCTCTAACGGAAAGGTAATAGATTTGTAATGTCTTTAGATTATACTATATATCATAGCTCTTCTGTGCAAGATTTGGATTTTATGGTTTCTAGTTTTACTGCTTCAGTAAAAACAGAAGGGAAGCTTTTTTTCGGGAAAGCTTCAGTCCCCAATCCAATCAATATTGAAATCTTAAAAGAATATGGATTTAGAGACCAATACACATCAAAAGTAATGGTTCGTTTAAGCAAAGATAACACATTAAAATGCAAAAAAACGTTAAAAAAATTCCTGTCTGATTACTTAGGTGAGTCAAAATCAGTAGTGTTACTTAATGGAGAACCATGTTCCGAAATTTATGAGAATTAAAAATTGAGCGACAGTCCATAGTAAACATGATTTCTCCGAAACTCTCCAGCCTCAACAGCATTCTCGCTGACAAAACAACCAGCGACCAGGCACCGCCGCGTCCTGCGCCGAAACCCAAAAAACCGGCCCCAGAGGCCAACTACCAGATAGCACTACTGGCTGCGGAAACACTGCACGCCTGGCTGGCGGAAGGCAAGTTATATGCGCTGATTGCCGGACTCAACCAACCCGAACTGGCAGAGCAGATACGCCAGCGACACCCTGAAGTGGAAACCGCCCTGTATCAGGGGAGCTTCGGGGCACAGCACACGACCGAAACACCACGCTTCAGCCAGATGGATGTGGCACTGTACGACTGGCTGCAACCGACCATAGAACACAACCCGGGCTGGGGCTGGGCACTGTTGAGCGTGCCAGAATCTTATGGGTGGAATACTGTCGTCGGAAACAACACGGAGCAGTGTGAAATGCCTTTAACACGTAGCTTTAAAGAAATGGTGCAGGCACGCGCAGCACGCGATCCTGAATTCCGGCGAGGGTTGTATCAGGAGGCTGTTGATGCCTTTCTGGATAATGACATAGCGACTGGCAAAGTATTGTTGCGTGATTATGTGAATACAACCGTTGGTTTTCAGCATCTGGGTGAGGTATTACAGAAAAGCCCGAAAAGCATTATGCGGATGCTGGACACTCAGGGTAACCCGCGTGCGGATAATTTATTTGCTGTACTTGCTTATCTGAAGTCACAGGCAGGTATGACGTTTCGTTTAACCCCGGAAGCGCGCAGCTGACCGATTGCTGAATCCAGCGTAATGTCTGACTTATCTGATTTTCCCGGTGGCCTACATCTGGATGATCAGAAGAGCCTGTCTAACCAGGCACCGATCCAGCCTGGTCCGCTGCCCGACTGGCTCTGGGTGCCACTACAACAACATATTGGTGCACCGGCAGAGCCGGTGGTGCAGCCAGGCGATCTGGTGGTTAAGGGTCAGTTGCTTGCCCGCGCGACTGACATGATCAGTGCTGCGGTGCATGCGCCTGCCTCCGGCACTCTGCAGAAGATTGCAGACTATCCGGTAGCGCATGCATCCGGACTGTCGGCACCCTGTCTGGTGATACAGACGGATGGGCGGGATATCCAAGCAGAACTGCCGTCACCGATCCGCAATTATTATGATACTGACCCTAATATTCTGTGTGAGCGGATTCGCTGGGCAGGCATCGTAGGCCTCGGTGGTGCCTTATTTCCGACCAGTGTGAAGGCGCAGCCGGAACGCGCAGTGGATACCCTGATCATCAATGCTGTGGAGTGTGAGCCTTATATCACCTGCGATGATCGGTTAATGCGGGAACAGGCGGCTGACCTGATCGCTGGTGTGGAGATCATGCGCACGCTCATCCGGCCGGAACACACGCTGATCGGTATAGAAGACAACAAACCGGAGGCATTGGCCGCTTTGCAGGCTGTGTTGGTCGGGCATCCGCAGATTATATTGCGCAGTATCCCGACCCGGTACCCGAGCGGCGGCGAAAGGCAGTTGATTCAGGTGCTGACCGGTCTGAGTGTGCCGAGTGGGGGCTTGCCGCCGGACATTGGTGTGTTGTGCCAGAATGTGGCCACCTGCGTGGCGATCACAGATGCAGTGTTGCGTGGGCAACCGCTGATTTCGCGCATTGTCACTCTGACCGGGCGTGGTGTGAGACAGCCGGGTAACTATCGTACCCTGATCGGTACCCGGTTAGATGCCCTGATCGCGCACGCGGGTGGTTATACTACCGATGCACAGCGGTTGGTGCTGGGAGGCCCTATGATGGGACAAGGCCTGGCGCATGATCAGGTGCCGGTCACGAAGGGCAGCAATTGTTTTATTGTCGGCACAGCGGATGAATTGCCGGAACCGCCACCGGCGCAGCCGTGTATTCGTTGTGGTGCCTGTGTCCCGGTGTGTCCGGCCAATCTGTTGCCGCAACAACTGTACTGGCATGCACGTGCGCACGATCTGGACAAAACACAGGCATACCATCTGTTTGATTGTATTGAGTGTGGTTGTTGCGCTCAGGTCTGTCCGGCACAGATTCCGCTGGTGGATTATTACCGGCATGCCAAGGCAGAGATTGTCAGCGCACAGCGCGAGCAGGTGAAGGCAGATCGGGCGCGCGAGCGGCATGAGGCACGGCAACAACGTCTGGCACGGCAGAAGGCAGAGCGTCAGGCAAAAATGCGCCGGAAGCAGGAAGCACTGAAAAAACGATCAGATTGTACCGATGATTCGCAGCAGGCCGCGATTGCGGCAGCAATGGCGCGGGTTGCCGCCAGAAAAGCGGTGCCGCCGGACGGGACAGAATGATGTAGCCGGGCGTGATTCAGACTGATGTGGCGATTTCATGTGCCAGCGTTATCCGGCCATCGCTCTCCGAGGTACGCCATAAACCCATTCGTGGGGGCTCGGCTGCGGCCATCCGTGGCCGCAGACGCCCTCGGAGAGCGATGGCCGGATAACGCCTTTCAGTGAAGCGGCATAACCACCTTCGTGACAGCCTGCTACAATGTCGATGGTGTCCCCGACAGGATTTGAACCTGTAACCTACAGCTTAGGAGGCTGTCGCGCTATCCAATTGTGCCACGGGGACAGAGGGGCACCTCTGAAAACTGCTGCGCTCACGAGACGTTTTCAGAGGTAACCTGAAGCCAGGAGAAGTGAGATCAGCTACGTTTCGATCTGTTGCCGGGAAGAGGGAAGGGCGTGATGTTGGTCTTATGGCCATCTTTATCCAGAATCTTATTTTTGCCCTTATGCTCCATCTCATCAATCCGGATTACCGCGTGCAACGGCAGAAACAAGCGGCTGACGCCACTGAACTCAGACTTCAGCTTTTCTTCAGACGGGTCAATCACGACACCGGCGCGCTCGTCAAAGATCAGTTCCTCAACCTCAATAAAGCCATACAGATCAGAACAATCAACGCATTTTGCATGCAGCTGATAGATTTTATCGTCATGGTGAAACGAGATTCTGAAGATATGCATCAATTCTTGCTCAGAGGGGCGGGCTATGCCGGATGAATCCGTGTCTTTTAATCCGGCGCAACTACCCTGGAATCAGGACGGCCTGCTACCGGTGATTGCGCAGCAACACACCACCGGCGAAGTGCTGATGCTGGCTTGGATGAATGCTGAGGCACTGACGGAAACCCTGCAGACAGGACGGGTCTGTTACTGGTCGCGTTCACGTCAGCGATTGTGGCGCAAAGGAGAAAAATCCGGGCAGACACAATATCTGCGCACATTGTACCTTGATTGTGATCGTGATGCTGTGTTGCTGCAGGTCGATCAGACCGGGCCAGCCTGTCATACCGGACGGCGTAGTTGTTTTTATCATCAAGTGGTAGATGGCCGGGTTCAGGTGGTCACTGAACCTGAGATAGCACCTGAACAGTTATATCCGGAGAGTACGGATGTCAGGACAACGCATTAACGCGATACCCGGGTTTACAGATAATTATTTCTGGTTGATCTCTGCACCTGATCAATCTTGGGCGGCAGTCGTTGATCCGGGTGATGCGGCACCTGTGCAACGTTATCTGCAACAGGCCGGACTACAGTTGGAAGCGATTCTGATTACGCATAAACATCGTGATCATACCGGCGGTATTCGTGCATTGAAGGCGGCCTGGCCTCAGGCTGTGGTGTATGGTCCGTCAGGCGAGCCGATCAGGCAGCTGGAACAGCGTTTGCAGGCAGGAGATCAGGTGACATTGCCCCGGCTGGCCTGCCAGTTGCAGGTACTGGAAGTGCCGGGACATACTGAAGGCCATCTGGCCTACACGATGCCAGGCCGGGTGTTCTGTGGAGACACCTTATTTGCGGGTGGATGTGGTCGGGTCTTCAGTGGCACCTTTGAACAACTGAGTGCCTCGTTACAACAACTGGCACAATTACCGCCGGAGACACTGATCTATTGCGCCCACGAATATACGCAGGCCAACCTGGGTTTTGCGGCATGGGTTGAGCCGGACAACCAGCAGCTGCAGGCGCGCATCGCGCGTGTTGCGGCACAGCGTGGCCGGGGCGAGGCCACCGTGCCCAGTACTCTGGCGGAAGAGCTGGCGACCAACCCGTTTCTGCGCACCTGTGAACCCGCTGTCGTGGCTGCTGCTGAGGCTTGGGCACAGCGCAGCTTGTCATCACCTGTTGCCGTATTTACGGCGTTGCGAACCTGGAAGGATCGGGACTATGACTGACAAGATACTGATCAAACATGCCCGGATGGTGAACGAAGGGCAGATACAGGAAGTCGATGTGCTGATCCGGCAGGGCCGGATTGCGCAGATTGCTGCGGTGATCACGGCGGATCACACCATGCAGATATGTGATGCGGGTGGTTTATACCTGCTGCCCGGCATGATTGATGATCAGGTTCACTTCCGCGAACCGGGCCTGACGCATAAGGCCGATCTTGCAACCGAATCACGTGCTGCGCTGGCAGGCGGAATCACCAGCTTTTTTGAGATGCCGAACACACAGCCGCAAACCACCAGTTGTGATGCGCTGGAGGCTAAATTTGATCTGGCAGCCGGTCGGGCCTGGGGCAATTACGCGTTCTACCTGGGGGCGACTAACGACAATATCAATGAAATCCGCCGACTGCGACCAGGCCAGACCTGTGGCATAAAGGTCTTTATGGGTGCTTCGACCGGCAATATGCTGGTGGATGCGCCGGACACACTTGAGCAGATCTTTCGGGATGCCCCGACCCTGATCGCGACCCATTGCGAGGATACGCCGACAGTGCGGGCGAATGAAGCACACTACCGTGCACAATACGGCGCTGACATACCGGTGCGGTATCACCCGGAAATCCGCAGCGAAGAGGCCTGCTGGCGTTCGTCATCCATGGCAGTTGCGCTGGCGAAGCAGCATGATGCCCGGTTGCATGTTCTCCATCTCACGACTGAAAAAGAACTATCTCTGTTTCAGGCTGGTCCGGTCGAAGGTAAGCGGATTACCAGCGAAGCGTGTGTGCATCATCTGTATTTCAGTGCAGCGGACTATGCTGAACGTGCCAGTCTGATCAAGTGTAACCCGGCGATTAAACAAGCCAGTGACCGGGCGGCACTGCGTCAGGCGCTGGCAGCAGACCAGCTGGATGTGATCGCGACTGACCATGCGCCCCATACCTGGGAAGAGAAACAGCGTACCGATTATTTCCGGACGCCTGCCGGTCTGCCACTGGTACAGCATGCGGTACCGATGGCTCTGGAGCTGGCGTATGAAGGTAGTCTGACTCTGAACCAGGTGGTACACAAAATGGCACATGCGCCAGCTCTGTTATTCGGCATACAGGAGCGGGGCTTTATCCGCGAAGGGTACCGGGCCGATCTGATTCTGGTAGACCCGACACCTTCCGCGCCAGTCCGGCGCGATCAGGTGTTATACAAATGTGGCTGGACACCGCTGGAAGGTGTAGTGTTTCAGCATCAGGTCGTGCAGACATTTGTAAATGGTGAACTGAAATATGATCGGGGGAATTTTATCGGTTTGCCAAACGGGCAGCGTCTCTGCTTTTAGGGCACCGCTGAAAACTGGTGCCATGTTTCAGTCATGTCATGCCGTTTTTTTATGGATTTTCCGGGCCTGACATTAACTTCTGGTCTGATTTCCGGGGTCCACTATAGATACTTTATGAGATGGCCTTCCACGATAACACATTCCTGATCGTGCGCTAACTCATGAAACACCTCGCCCAAATCCTGACGTATCTGACCAAACAATGCTTTCCGACGATGCTTCGGAATAAAAACTACGTGGTATTCACATTCCCAAACACTATGGTTTAAACTCTTTTCCGTTCTCATGGTAGCTGATGCCTGGCGGTTCACATTTCCGAGTTACCATGGGAATCCCGTAACTGTAAAACTTTGAATGGCTCCCCAGAAAAGCTGGGGGTTCTACTTTTGTTAATAGCTGTTTTCTAAGCCAGATTTAATCAGACATTTTTGACGTATCCCATAAATCAGATCGAACATTTCCTGTGCCTTAAAGCCCAGTTTGTCTGCAACAGAACGCATGTAGTCAACAGGAACATAATGCCCCTGATTCCATTGATAGGGTATTAACTGCTCAATGACAGGCCAGGGCTCATAAGTTGCTAGTGTTGTATGATGTGTTGCATCCTGAATGCAAGATCCCAGTGTTTCACACTTTACTTTATTAGTATGAAAATTATCGCGTTTTTCATAAAAGACCAAGCACTCCATCACAAAATTAGTTCTTACAGCTACTTCGGGTGGTGGTCGGAATCCGTTCGCCAAGCATCCGGATAGCAAGATGATTATCACTATGCCAGACAGAGCTATTTTCATGTTATAGCCTCTACATCAGATTTGACCTTTGAAAACATACCGCGTGCATCAGCATGTTCTGACCCTGTTTTATCAAAAAAAGGTGGCTTGTTAATAGCATGTTTGCAATATCCCCATATACCACCTAATCGGGCGATATTATTAGCTCTCTTGTGCCTGAGATTTTTATTATTTTTGTACTGTTCATAATCAACGTAAACATTAAGCCATTTTTTAACTCCTTTGGGCTTTTCCTGATCCTGGCGAGGTCCCAGTCTGGATACCGGGTCAAGTGTTACGACAAGTTCCAGCTCCTTACCGGATTCAGAAATTTCACGCGCAACATCCATTACAGTATCTCCACCCCATGAATGGCCAATAAAAACAACCTTCTGTTTTTGTGCGAGCCAGTGCAGAGCCAGGGATTTCAGGCTTGACCCTGTTTGCCAGGCACCGTAACCAATATCCTGATAAGGCTCATTTTTCTTATTGTATTCCGGAAATGTGTATTTCAGTACAGGCCCATACTCGGGGTCATTTGCCCCGCCTATAAACATCACCAGCGGCTGATAGATTTTACAATTTGCAATGCCTTCACTGTTGATTGCCTGACAATCAGGGTCACTTTCCCCTTCGGCATTGAGGTCAAGCTCTTTAGGCTTGATCAGTGTTTGTGTATGAATTTCCTCACTTGGTGCGATTAAGCCAGTTTTACCGAAAGACATAAAAAAATCTCTTTAATTTACGAATACCTTAAAAACTGCTGAGTGCGCATATTTTTAACACTGATTCTGTGTGACATATTTTTTGATAAGCTGCAATTGTGATCTGGCACGTTTCTGACCATAGCGAAATAATTTACGTGCTTTTTCTGACTCATTTGAGTGTAAGATTTTACGTATGTAGTCGTGTAGTGGGTCATCTATACAACCAGATCCTAGTATAAAAAAGTGTGCCAGTAAAATAATAGCACCTGCTCGCTGATCTTCAGGTGAAAAGTGTTGTTTTGCTTGTGTCTTGCTCAGGTCAATCAGACTATGAGCCTGATTTTCTGAAAGCTTCATGGATTTTTCGGGAAACAGCTTTAAAATAACGTCAAATGCATTTGGTTCATGAGATGTTAAAAATAATTTTTCTTCTGACTGTTTCGCAATCTTTGTTAATGCACAGGTATAATAATTATACTGTTTTCCATAAACCTTATCCCGCTCTTTAAATATCATTGTTTTTAACTCAACCATACGTAAGTAACAAGGTTCTTTCTTATTTAATATATTGGATAACTCAGGCCAGACGATATCTTCATCAAATCGCATTCCAACAAAAGTGGCTGCCAGGAGGTAAGTTTCTTTTGAGTAGCTTTTGCTGATGTTGTAATATTGAAATTTCTTTGCCAGGTGTTCAGAAAATTCGATTCGTAAATCATCACTTAAAGTTCGTGTGAGTTCCGGGTAGTCGCGTGTCAGAAGAGCTCTGACATATTTTGCCTGGTGTTGGATGGCGAGTTTTTTTATCCATTCGTGTGTAAATTTAAAGGGTTCTGCTCGCGCAGTCTGAAGCAGAGTCAGTTTCTTCCATTGGGGTGTGATAGCCCAGGTATGCTGTTTTTCTGTATAGCCTATGATCTGATGAATCTGTGTTGTTGCTTGTGTTTTGTACCATGCAGTAACTGTTTCAGGTTGTGTTTGAATGCTTGTGAAATACCCCGGTGTAATCCTGGGATCCCAGAACCGGAAAAACAGCCATTGCTTAGTTGCTTCGACC
>CAWUJM010000039.1:0-15359 GCA_963922685.1 uncultured Gammaproteobacteria bacterium
GGCGGCGCACCGCCGCGCACCCTACCTTATATATACATCATTGCTGCGGTGTGCCGCTGGCCTTCTCTCGCGGCATATCCCAGGCCTTCTTCGTGTAGTCCTGAAATTCCGGAATATGCGAACGGAACAAATCGTACAACCAGGCCAGGCGGTATTGACGCTTCGGGTAATAACGCTGCCACCAGCCGTCTATAAAGTCCACCAGGGCCTGCTGCTGCTGCTGGCGGTGCGGATTGGCCTGCGCCGTCAGATCAGAGAACAGCATGTCGCCGATGCCATACAGCAGCCAGTTCGGCGACAGCCCGAACTGCTTGATGATCCGTGCCAGCACCGCCATTGAATAATCCTTCTGCCCCTTCTCCACCATGCACACATAGCTGGGTTGAATGCCCAGCAGCGTGGCAAAGTCTTTCTGCGTATAGCTGTCGGCGTTTCTGACGTGAATGCAGCGCATCCGGATCTGCTCCGCATCCCAGGTCAGTGATGGATCGCCCGCTGCATCCAGATACGCCGCCCGTTCCGGACTGAGCGCATCCGCCGCATCATCCTCCGGCTGCGCCACCGCTGCATATTCCGACTTCGGTGGCTGCGGTAACCACGGCTCGTGCTCCTGACCCAGAATCAGCCAGCACAGGCTGACTTTGTTCACCTCTGCCATTTTACGTAGCGTGTCCATGCGTGGCATTGAGCCTTTAGTCAAAATACCTTGAATTGCACCAACACTCACACCTAAACGTTTTGCAAACTGGCTAGCTGGTTCGCGACCGATCAAATCAGCAACGCGTTTTTTTAAGTCATCCGCGTTATTTTCTTCTTTCATACAAATACTCCATGATATATCCTATTGATAAATATAGATTTTATATATAGTCTATAAACTTATTAAAAGTTGACATAGATTACATATAAGCATATTATGACAACCAACGTACCACCGAAAATTAGGAGTTTATTTCATGGAAGCAACCGAAGCACGGCCACCGGTTCAGATCCCGGTGTTCCGCGACAACGCCGATCGCTCGGCCTGGATCAGGAGCGAGCTGAAGAAGCAAGACCCGCCGCTGACTTTGTCGGCACTATCAAAAAAGCATGGTGAACCCAGGTTTAACCTCGCCTGCCAGGCGTTGGCGAAGCCGTTAATCAAGTGGCAGAGCATCATCGCATTTGAGCTGGGCGTGAAGCCGCAGGACCTCTTTCCAGAGCGTTACGGGCGGTATGGAGAGCCGATTCGAGGTGGTCATAAAAAAAAGTAGCCGATACGTCAGGTGCGCCAAAATGAAGGCGCACATTATCCACACTTCACAATATGTGAACAAGTGCATTACTCAACTTCTGTTATATCTCAAGGATAGCCCATGAGCACACCGAACGACACTACCGAACCGAAGCCAACCGAATCTGAAACGGGGGATACCAACCTGAATCAGGGTCAGGTATCAATTACTGATGACACAGAAGCCCCTGCAGCCAACCCGTCAAAAAAGTTTGATGGTATCGCTAAGTGGGCACGTCAGCTACCGGATACATTCCCATCAGGTGAGCAGGATCCCTGTGATCATTTTTTCCTCGGGACTTGCGTCATCAAGATGATCCCAGTTAATCATGACTTTCTGATACCACCGTTGATGCGCAGGATATCTGAGAGCCATGCGCAGAAACTGGCTGAGAACATCAAACTTTACGGCATGAAGGAGCCGATCACAGTGTGTTTCGTGACCAACGGCGGGCAGCGTGAACGCGCCCATCTGGTTGATGGTGGACATCGCTGTAGAGCTTATCAGATTCTCGGCATAACACACATCAGGGCGCGGGTTTACACCTGTGATACAGATCAAAGAGATATGGCAATCAGCTTTCTCAATCTAGCCAGCTCGTCTTACACGCTGTGGGAAAAGACCGCGCTGATCGGCAGTCTGGAGAAAACTTATAAAGAAGTCCATCCTAAATATCAACGTGGTGGCGACCGTAAAAATAAAAATCGCCAGCTGGCGACTTTGAAAAATGACTTTGTGAGATTTGTACAGGATCAGGTTGACCTGACTGAAAATCAAATAGAACGGATGTTGTTTATCAACAAGCATGTCAACCGGTCGGTCGGGAACAAATATCTGGTTGGCACCCCGGCAGAAGGCAACCGATCACAGCTGTATGCGCTGGGGCAGACCGCGATCAAACCGGATATCCCGAAGGCTCTGAAGAACCCGGAATCCCAAGAAGATCAGAAGAAACGTGACAAGCTGATTCAGAAAGCGCGGGAGCAGACGCGGGTACTGCAAACAAAGATATGCGAGGCGTATGCAGCTGACCCGTCAAAAGACCTGAAGTTCTACTGCAAGCAGTTCACGCGCACGGAGGCCGATCAGAAGAAGATAGCTGAGAAGGCGTACAAACGTGCGGCCACTAAACGTCATAAAGATTGGTTTGCTGAGGCCAGCACGATTTCCGGCAAAGACTGGAAGAAACGTGATGAGTGGCGCAGACAGACATATCAGCGTGGTGGCATCGCCGATGAATTAGGCCTGCTGCCGCTGGATATCGGCGGACTGGACAGAGATCGTGATGCACACCTGTTCGTCAAAATCAGTGACCTGCAGAAAGATTTATATTTAGCCCAGGGCTACGTGCCGGAAGGCTAATCGGAACACCTCAAACCCTATGGAGTAAATCCCATGACAGATGAATATCAGACCGAACAGGAATTTAATCAGTTCTTCATGCAAATGATGCGCAAAAGAACCGGTGAAAGTAAACGAGCGATTGAAACCAAGCTGCGGATTGGTCAGGCGATGTGCCCCGGCTTGATGGAAAAGATTGTGAAAACGCCGCTGGCAGACGATAAAAGTGGACTATTCGGGTTGGTTTTTACAGACGGCGAAACCCCACGTGCTGCGTCTGAGCAACATGCTATTGCTGACTGCTATCTGGAGCGGCTGAAGGACTACCCCTATACCACGCTGTATCAGGTTATCAAGTTTCGTAGCTCTGGTGAGTGGGAACATACCTATAAGTACACCACACTGGATGAGATTTATGCGCGTCTGGTTGACAGATTTGATGAGATGGATAAAGACGCCAAATCTGCTGATCAGCAGGTGATTGATATTCAGGGGTTCCTGCTGCTGCATCTGCAGGACATCGGCGCATTGCATATGATGATGCTGATAGATGATTTTCAGCATACATCACCAGACGTGCTGAAGTCACTGGATATGAATCCAGCTCACCTGCATCCTGAAAGCTGGTTGTTATGCTACGCGATGGCGCAATGCCAGATTTATATGCACTTATGTGAGCATGAAGCATTGCTGATTGAGGTTGATCTGGACGGTTCGGTTGACGGTTACGATGATCCGGACGATTTAGACATGATGCTGCACGATACCCGAGCTTCTAAGAAAGAAGCCCGAGAAAATATGCTAATCAGTGCTCAGCGTCTACTGATCTGCTGATTTTCAACTGAACCAACAGCCCTGCGCCCGCAGGGCTGAACCCACCGGAGAATCCCATGACTCAATTCCAACAGATGGAACAAACGCAGCTGGACAAACTGCTGACGCATAGAAATAAAGGCTATTCAGACACGCTGCAAAAAACCATCTGCCCAGAGGTGCAGAATGATCTTCTGACTACGTCAATGGCTAGTCGATATACCGATTGGTTTAACCTGGCGTTTGATCGCTACCGCAAGCCGAGAACCTACGAAAAGCAACGTGAGATAGTAGATTGTTATCTTGAGCGAATTGAAGAATACCCCTACACGTCCGTGAGAGAGGTGCTGGAGTATCTGGAATATGACGAATGGCGGCACAATTATCAGTACGACTATGTATTCCAGCTGCATAGATCACTGAAAAACCGATTCCCCAAGACTTTGCGGCAATCCGGATGTTTTATCTCAGATGTGTCTGAGTTCTTGGATTTTTTCACAAAAAAGCCAAGACACGAAATGGCAACCTTATGCGTGATGCAGAAGCTGCTTGACACGTCCGCCAAAGCCTTATGTCAGTTACGCATTGATCCGGCTAACTGGCACCCGCTCAGCGGTATGTACCTGTTCGCAGAGAGCCTTCTGCAGCATTCCATGTCACTGTCCGAACATCGTGACATCTTAATGGACAGGCAATACGACACTGAGGGCTATGATACTGAGCTGGATCGTATGATCGACAGACCTGTTGGAACACTGTATAGCCTGCGTTGTGAACTGAAATGCGTTTTACAAAGAATGCTCAGACCCCTCATAGAACTGGACTAAAGGAGAACCCCATGACTGCCCTGAAAAAACTCACCCAATGGTATCGCAAAGCAACCCGAAAAACCCCGGCCATCAACAACGCCACAGACCTGTTCAAGAAGATGGATGCGGCTGGTTTGATTCACTATGAACAAGTCACGATGGATCAGCACAAGATCAAATTAGACGCGTTGATGTGCCAGAATAATGAATCATATAAGTCTTTTCTGTTCGAGCTGATGCACGATGGCGTCAAGACTGAAGATGACGTGATCAAGTTCAGCCTGATCAATATGTACTGGATGCACACAGATCAGAGAATCAGGCTGATAAACGTGTTGAACCAGGCTGATCCGGACTGGCTGCAGCAGCACTTTAAGGACGGCGCACGGTTCCTGAACAACTATTCAAAAACGGGTGCGTTAGGCTATTTTGATCCGCGATACGACCACACCGGAGAAGGCGCATGACTACAACGGTTATCAACAACTATAAAGACATGATTGATTATTTGGAAGCAGGTGGCCTGATTGATCATGAAAAATTCGTACAAGACGATGTTTTCTGTCAACTGCACATCCTGATGAATAAGGCTGGAGAATCTTATCCATCATTATTTAAGAAAATGATAAAAAATAATCGTGAGGAACAGGATCACGTGATCGATACGGTGATCGGTGAATCGGGATGGCTGTCAGATAAAGGTCAGATGAATCTGATTAAAATCTTAGAACACTGTGATGCCGGCTGGCTGGACAAGAATTACCCGAAAGGTCGAAAAATACTGGATAGCTATCTGAAACATGGCAAACCTGGCTTTTATGACCCGGAAAACGACTTAACCGGAGACAGGATATGACCACTATCTACACGATAGATGACCTGTTTGATGCGCTGAATAAAGCCGGTCTGCTTGACGGATTCGATGAAGACCCGGAGTGCTCACTGGCGACAGCGTTAAGGCTCAGGATCGTTTCTAAAAGAAAGATTATCAGCGAGGTGCTGGAATCAGAAACTTATGAGCTGACTCATTACGAGTACCAGACGCTCAGGACTATACTGAAACAGGTTGAATATGAGTTTTTAAGACAGAACTTCCCGAACGCCGTGAACAATGTCAACCTGTATATCTATACAGTAGACGACCTGATCCGTGGGTTAATGGATCAGGGTTGGGATTTTTCCCAGGCAACTGATGAGCTGACCGTCAGATTCATCATTGAGCGATTCCATGACTTCCCGCGCGACTTTCAGGATCGTTTGCTGCAGGTGTTTAAGCGCACGATTAAGTCACTTCGGATTCAGTTAAATATTGATATAGACGACTTACACAGTCGTCTGAACGAAAAAATAAACGTGGTTGCGGAGCTGTTAAAAAGCCGTGAGGCACGAAAACAGAAAGAATTGTCAGAACAACCGGAGGCAGCCAATGATTAACACCATTTCTGATCTGTTCCGAGCTCTGGACGAGGCCGGACTGATTGATTATCAGGAAGTGATTGAAAACGTGCTGGATGATTTTGAATATTATTCAAAACAAGGTCAGCTCAATATGCTTCAGGTCATCCAGCTCACAGATCAGAAGTTTCTTGATAGATGCTTCCCGGCTGGCATGCAGAAAATCAATAAACTGGCATCAGAATGCCAGCTTCAGGACACCTGATATGAACAACATAAAACTCAAACAATTTGTGCAGGAACTGATCGAGCATCAGACCTGGGTCTGCATCTACCTAGCCAACGGTATCCAGTTGCAGGGCGTGATCACCGAATTTGATGATTGCTGCCTGTATCTGGACCATGCCATCGGCGAACAACTGATCATGTTCTCTGCCATCTCAACCATCCTGCCAAAACGATGAATACATACATTGTGGAACTGCACACAGGTGTCTGGCTGGCAGAAACTGCAGGCGATCCGGGGCGCACCCTGGTTAAACGCAATGCGCAAGTTTTCAACGCTGCTTCAGATGCCAGACATGCTCTGGATAAAGCCAGAAATTACCGGCCCTTTCTGTATGCCAGAATCCTGCCAAAACGTTAAAGGAGCAACCGATGAGTTCACATAAGCTGATGATTCAGCGTACTGACCTGTATGACACGCTGTTAGAAAAGATACCTGAATTTGCAGACCGGCACTCTCTGGATCCGCTGGTGGATGAACTGGCTGAGCTGATTCAGCCGAAGCTGATCAACTTCGGCTCAGTGCAATGGTTCCAGAACTTCCTGCGCAGCACCCTCGATTTCATGGATGCGAAAGCCGAAATTGAGGTATTACAAGGCCTGCATCACTTTATAGATCAGCATGCAGACGCTGCTCACACTGACTGAGTTTCAGCGGCTTGCCGGTCTGTCGCAGAAGCACGCTACGCGTGTGCTGGCGCAGGCGGCCAGCGGTCAGGCCTGGCGTGATTGTCAGCTGGCGGTCAGCCACAGCGCGGGAGAGCTGGCCGTGCAAGTGGCCAGTCTGCCTGCTGATCTGAAGCGTGATTATTATCTGAATCAGGCGCAGTCTGATGGTGTGCACCTGTCCGGTCTGTCCGGCAGGCAGCTGGAGGTCGCGACCTATCGGTACTCAATCATTGCTCGTGCGGTACGCGAACCGAAGAAAAGCCAGGCCAGATCGTCCGAAATCAAGCGCATTGTGGACTGGTTCGACAGCGACCCGTTCGCAAAGAAAGTGAGCCCGGCCACGGTACGCCGCTGGATCTGTGATTATGAATCAGGCGGCTTATCCAGTCTGGCACCGGCGACCCGGTGCGATAAGGGCAATAAGCGCGCGAAGCTGAGCCGCCGTTTTGATCAGCTGATGGATGCGCAGGGGGTGACGGATGAGGTCAGGCAGTCTCTGATCGGGCAGATTCAGCAGCATATCGCGTCTCTCTGGGCTTCCGGCAGTACCGGCTGGGCTGATGTGGTTCGCTTCAGTGAGCGGTTTATTGCCGATCTGCTGCAGGATCAGCTGGGCCTGCAGGTCTCCGGCCCGATCATTAACCGGCGTACGGTCGAGGCCTACCGCAATTTCCGCATCGTGGCGATTGCGGAGCAGGATGCGAAGCAGTTTTTTGATCTGTTCCTGCCCAGAATCAAGCGCACAAGGGGCGATCTGCGCCCGCTGGATCTGGTGATCGGCGATGTCCATCCAATTGACATTATGCTGCGCCGCGATGACGGTTCTGAGGTGTATCCACGTGCCATCGCCTGGTCGGATGTCGCGACCGGTCGCATCTTCTGGACGCTGATTCTGCTGGCGAAGAAGGAGGGGGTGCGCCAGGTGCATGTTGCCCAGAGCTTTGCCAGCTTATGTGAAGCCTGGGGCTTTCCGGCGATGCTGTACCTCGACAACGGCTCTGAATATAACTGGCAGGAGATGATGCATGGCTTCATTCAGCTGGCGAGCATCAATCCGCTGCAGACGCAGATGGTGAACGATCTGCCGGATGAGGAACGTCACATTGTGCGCTCCAGGCCGTATAACGCCCCGGCGAAAAGTATTGAGGGCCTGTTCAGTGTGCTGGAGCAGGGCTATCTGCGCTATCTGCCCGGCTGGACGGGTGGCGACCGCACCAATAAGAAAACGCACAACGTGGGTCAGGAACCGCAGGCCTTTACAGGCTCCTGGGAGCAGTTTCATACCGCTGTCGAAACCGCGCTGGATTATTACCACAAAAAGCCACAGGACACGCTGAATCAGCGCAGTCCGAATCAGACCCTCGCCGACTTTATTCAGGACGGCTGGGCTGCGATGAAGGTGAGCACGGAAGCGATGTTATTTGCCTTCGCGACTGAGTTCAGCCCGAAGGCTGACCGGGGCCGGATCAAATATAACAAGCGTTGGTATTACCACGATGCGCTGCTCAATTTCACTGGCAAACAAGTAAAAGCCAAGGTCGCTAAACACGATCCGTCGTTAGTGTTTATTTTCGACCCGGACAACGAACACCAGCTGCTTTGCGCCGCCACGCCGGAAGCTGAGTATGGCTATCTGGATCAGGCCGGTGCGATTGAACAATCCCGCCGTGCAGGTGCGCTGAAACGCCATATCGCCGAGCTCAAAAGCTACAGCAGCCGCCTGGATATGGTGGACGAGATGGCGCAATGGTCGGCAAAACAGCCCGATTTACCGGACATCCCGACCAAGGCTGACGTCACTCTCTCTGAAGATATTCAGGCCATGCTGCAGGCCGCTCAGAAGGCCCGTGAGCAGGCGATTGAGGATAACCTGAAGGCCAACCCGGCTACCGATTCCAAACCCCTCAGTCAGTGGATTGCCGATGATTCGGAAGACCCGCTGATCTCTCAACTCAACTATGCCTAGGAGGCCCAATGAAAATAGAAAAAATCATATCGCAGCATCGCCGTGATTTCACAGCGATATTCACATGCGAACACTGTAGCCACAGTTATGAAGGTAGCGGTTACGATGATAGAAATTATCACCAATATGTATTACCGGAAATGGAGTGCGGAAGTTGTGGTAAAACATCCGATAAGTCCTATAAACCAAGGGGGACTAAATATCCCGAAGGATTTCAGATATGAGCGGCTTAATAAAAACCAGACAGGTGCGTGAAGCCCTGTCTCTAGCACAGCAGCTACTCACTTCAGATACCCGCATTGGCCGGATTCTGGGTGAGCCTGGCACCGGTAAAACCGCGATCTCTAAGCTGCTACCCGGTTTGATGAGCAACTGTGTCCGGGTGTGTGTCTGGGATGGCATCACCCAGAAGTCGTTATTACAACAGCTGGCAAATGCGCTGACGGTTCAGAATGAAATTGGCACCACAGATGCACTGATGAAGCGTTGTATCAACAACTGCGCAGATAAACTGATCCTGGTCGATGAAGCGAATCATCTGCGCTGGCATCATTTAGAAAAGCTGCGTTATCTGGCTGATGAGGGTAGTGCTGCGATACTGTTGGTTGGCACAGAACTCCAGACGTTACCTTTCAAAGATAATCGCACCCGCACTTATCTGGCTCAGATGGCACGCCGCATCGGCACTAAACAGATGACAACTGCGGTCATGACGAAAATAGATGAGATCGGAGCTTATGTGTTGAAGCCCAGATTTAATCAGATATCCAAAGAAGCCGCGAAGCAATTCAAAGAATACTGTGGTGGCTACTGGGGTGAGGCGATCGAATTGGTGGAAGCCTGCGAACGCATCATGCACACCAATAATATTGATCAGCTGACTCTGAATGTTGTTGAATCAGCCCATGTCAGCCTGGCTGATCGCAGGACTGCATAAAAAAGGGCGACTGCCCAATCAGGCTGGTTGCCGCCAGCCAGAACCGAGAACCCTAACGGTGAGCAATCACCCTAACCTTAGCTCCATAGGAGAAACCGATGAGCACTTCATACCTTAAAAAAGGCGATGTCCAGAACCCGGTAGATCGTAAGACTGTTAATCTTGCGAAGAAAGGCTGGGAGATTAAACAAAAGATCGTTGAACTGGAAGGCCAGCTGAAGGCTGTGAACGATAAGATCATTGATCAGGTGCCAGCTGGCTTCACTATCGTGATCCCAGGACTGGTACAGATTCCGGTTGCAGAAACACAACGCTTCTCCATCACCAATCCGGATGCCGTACGTAGTGTCTTAAAAACGCGGTTTGACGATCTGGTGGACACCAAAACCAGCTACACCTTAACGAAAAAACTCAAGGAGATGGTTCTTTCAGGTGATGATCAGGATGGCCTGGCTATCCGGGCGTACATCGGCGATAAAACCACTGTCGCCTTACGTTACCTGGCTGCTAAACCAGTCAAGTCCACATCTGCCATAAAGCTCTTTCAAAAAAGCAGCTTTACGGACTGATTCACCAGGGAGCTTATAAACTCCCTGGCATCCAGGACGATGCGGACTATCGTGCCTGGCTGGCAAATCAGACCCGTTCCGAACGCCATCCAGATGGCCTCACAAGCTGCAAACAATGCAGTCCGAAGCTGTTGCACCAGCTTGTCGATAAACTACGTCACGATGGCGTATTTGAGTCAAAGCATCGCGGTGGAACAGGCATAGATCGCCCGACTAAGAACCAGTGGGCTAAGATTGCCGGTCTGGCACGAAAACGCGGCTGGGATGGCCTGGAAGACGATCGCACACAGCACTTCATCAAACACACCGCGAAGATCAGTCACAGCAGGTTTTTAACCCGCCAGCTGGCTACCCATGTAATCACAGGTTTTGACCAATGGAATACATAAAACGCGCCATCGTGAACCATTATGGATCACAGGCGAAATTCGCAGCTATTCTGGGATTAGATGGCAGCACGATCAGCCGGGTTCTGTCAGGTGCTTATATCGGCGATAAAAAAGCCATCATGCAGCGGATCTACGCACAGCTGAAGACTGATGAAGTAGAGCTTGCAAGCATTATCAGTAACGACTCCTACGAGTCGTTACACAAGCGTATCGCAGGTATCCTGAATACGCTTGAGACAGCCCATCGACACATCCCTAACCAGGACGTCCAGGGCATGATCAACGTGGCAATCAGAGAAATTAAGGAGGTTCAGGGGGTGCTCAATGGAACCACTTAATCCAACGCAGGATCAGCTGCTTGAGCCGAACTGCGTGGAAGATATAGAAGCTCTGCTTTTAGATATCTGGCCAAGCGGTGAGGCACAACTGACAGACTTTACGCAGCAGCTCGGCATCACTCACGAGACCGACATTAACAAGCTCAAGAGCCGTGTGGGATTAGGCCACACGGCTTATAGCATAAAAAAATACGCTGACTATTTGTGGAGCAACTCAAACTATGGCTCAAAAGAGTAAAATCCTGCAGCTGACGAGACTGTCAGAGCACTTCACGCATATTTCTCAGTCGAAGGCGTTGCGTGAGCTGCACGACAAAAAATACTTCGCAGTGAAGCTGTACGGCTGGCATGTGCTTAGAATGGTAGCAAAGCCAACCAATAGCAGACACAGCGGATTAAAGGCTGTGCAGGCGATAGACCGCTACAACCAGCAATCACACCACACCACCTACCGACAGATAAAAATGTGCAGATTCTTCGCCTTCAGGATCAACTCCTGGTTCGTGCTCACCAAGCCCGCACAGCCCTGAAACCAGAAAGCCCGCTTTGAGCGGGCTTTTTCATGTCTGCAGAAAGCAGAAAGCTGCCTGTCCGGCAGACAGAGCGTGATCAGAACAGCTTAAACCTGTAAAATTTTAAGCCCGAAACAGCAATTTTTTTAATCGTGAGCACCCGTAAACCCGCATAGCTACGTGCGCCATTTTGGTGCAAACCAGCAAAATCCGAGCAAAATACAGATTCTGTGCACGATTTAATGTGTTCCACCGTAATCATATAATTAGTTCCATTCTAGCGGTCACGGATTCAGGACTTCTACTGTGGCGGCGGAAACACCTAACTGGTCTGCTGATTCTGCAATAGCGATAGCAGGTGGCTCAGTCTCACCAAACAGATCGGGTTGTTGCAAATCATTAATTTCCAGTGAATTATGTTTGCAGGGACTAATGAAAAGCATCCGCAGCAGAAGCCATGGAAGTCAGACCACGCCAGTGACATGTCAGATTCTGATTAAATCCGATGACCTTAAACTGTTCACCCATTGCGGTTGGCAGGGTGAGTTGTCTGACGGCTGCGAGCAGGGTGACCTCATCCTCCGGGTGTGCCTGCCGGGTCTGCTGTAACAGATCGGTCAGGCCGGTGCCGAGCAGAAATTGTGCCTGAGTGGTAAAGCCTGCCAGTTGTAGTCCGGCATCCAGCCCGGCGTGGGCGACATCGCTGAAGTTCACATGTGCTGTGATGTCCTGTTGTCCGACTCGCTGGTAGGGGTCAGTGTTCGCCTGATGGCGGTGATAACATAGCAACGTGCCGTCGGTGCGCTCAGGATGGTAATACTCAGTCGCAGTATAGCCATAATCAATCAGGATTAACGCACCCTGCGCCATGCGTTCTGCGAGCGCGCTGAGCCAGGGTGCAAGCCGCAGATTGATTTCTGTCTGATAGCCAACAGGTAACGATTCAGTCGGTATCCTGCCGGTTGCCTGTGCCAGGCCCGGACTTTGTATCGGGCCATGGATAGACTGAAAGCAATGCTGCTGCCAGGTGACATATTCTTCCTGCCAGGCTGTGCCGGTATAGTACACCCGGTGTACTGGTAGTGCGTCCAGCAGTTCATTGGCCAGTACGATACCGCGCCAGCCGGTTGCAGGCAGGCGATCCAGCCAGGTGACGCGTGGTAACAGGTCAGGTACTGCCTGTACCAGATAAGCACGTTGCTGGGCCTGCAGATCCGGGCTGGTGTCCAGAATCAGATAATGTTCGGGCAACCGGCCTAGCATGTGCAGGTGACGCAGGATGCTGGCGGCCATGCGTCCGGATCCGGCACCGAATTCGAGCAGATCACCACTGCCGAGTGCCTCCAGTAGTTCGGCACACTGATTGGCCAGACACTGGCCGAACAGGGGTGAGATATCAGGTGCTGTGATAAAGTCACCGCTTGCCCCCAGTTTGCGGCGACCATTCACATAATAGCCGGTACCCGGGGCATACAGCACCAGTTGCATGAACTGATCGAACGGTAGTTGTCCACCTGCCTGCCGGATGGCGGTGCGAATGACGGATTCCGGGCTGGTTCGCATCAGTGGACAGGTCTGGTGGGTTGCGGGCGCAGGGTCAGCCGCAGGTCTGGGCCGATAGGTTGCGTCTCTGTCAGTTGTAAAGACAGGCGTTGCGTCAGATGTTGTAATCCTGGCAAAGTGACCAGGCCACGCGCCTGATCACCCAGCAGACAGGGGGCCAGGTATACGATCAGCTCGTCCACGATGTCGGCCTGCAGGACACTGCCGGCGAGGGTTGGGCCACATTCAATCAGTAGCGTATTCAGTTCGCGTTCAATCAGGTGTGGCAGCAGATGCGGAAGAGAGAGTCGGTTGCCGGAGAGGGGCAGGTTGATGATGTCAGCCCCGGCAGTCTGCAGGGTCTGGCGTTGTGCGGTGGGTATGTCAGGTCCGGTGATTAACAGAGTCTGGCCGGGTAAATGGAGCATCCGGGCCTGTGGTGGCATCCGGGCCTGGCTGTCCAGTACAATGCGCAGCGGCTGGCGGCTGATGCCGTTGTCGGGACGTGCTGTCAGGGCGGGATCATCCGCAAGTACCGTGCCGATGCCGGTCAGGATGGCCGAACTGGCTGAGCGTAGTCGGTGTACGTCCGCACGTGCCTCCGGGCTGGTGATCCACTGGCTTTCGCCATTCGCCATGGCGGTGCGTCCGTCCAGGCTCATGGCCAGCTTCAGGCGTACCAGCGGTTTGCCCTGAGTCATGCGCTGGATAAAGCCGGGATTCAGGGCGCGTGCTTCTGTCTCCAGCAACCCCACCTGAGTTGAGATGCCAGCAGCCTGCAGCGCTGCTATGCCCTGTCCGGCGACGCGTGGATTCGGGTCCTGCATCGCGACCACCACACGTTGTACCCCGGCTGCAATCAGTGCCTGAGTGCAGGGTGGAGTACGGCCCTGATGGCAGCAGGGCTCCAGTGTGACATAGACGGTTGCGCCCTGTGCCTGAGTGCCTGCAGCGGCCAGGGCATGGCATTCAGCATGTGGTTCGCCAGCCCGCTTGTGATAGCCGGTGCCGACAATAGTCTGATTTTTAACCAGTACAGCACCAACGCATGGGTTCGGGTCTGTGGTATAACAGCCCTGTGCAGCCTGTTCCAGAGCGATCGTCATGAAGTGGCGATCTGCCGCTGAAAAGGCTGCCATATTCAGCGCGGTGCGTACACCGGATAGCGCGCACACAATGCGGCTACCTGCGCTTTGACGGCCTGAATCTGATCTGTATTCCCCCGGCTGTCGATAATGTCGCACATCCAGCCAGCCAGTTGACGGCTGTCTGCCTCAGTCAGGCCGCGCGTGGTGATCGCGGGTGTGCCGATGCGGATGCCGGAAGTGATGAACGGAGACTGAGGATCCTGCGGCACAGCATTTTTATTGACGGTGATATTCGCATCCCCCAGCCAGGCATCCACGTCCTTTCCGGTGAGGCCAGTCTGTACAAAGCTGACCAGAAATAAATGGTTATCGGTGCCACGTGAGACGACATCATAGCCACGGTCCATAAAGATCTGTGCCATCGCCCGGGCATTGTGTACCACCTGCTGCTGATATTCGACGAATGCAGGTTCCATCGCTTCTTTGAAGGCAACTGCCTTGGCCGCAATCACATGCATCAGCGGGCCACCCTGGCAGCCGGGAAAGACCGCTGAGTTCAGCTTTTTCTCAATTTCAGGATTGGCGCGGGCCAGGATCAGGCCAGACCGTGGGCCGCGTAATGTCTTGTGTGTGGTGGTGGTGGTTACATCAGCGATACTGACCGGGCTCGGATAGACGCCGGCAGCGACCAGACCCGCAATATGGGCCATATCTACCAGCAGATAAGCACCGACCTGATCAGCGATGGTGCGGAAACGTTGCCAGTCCACGACCCGAGAATAGGCAGAGAAGCCTGCAACGATCAGCTTCGGGCGATGGGTGTGTGCGAGTTGTTCGACCTGAGCATAATCCAGCTCACCCGTGGCCGGATCCAGACCATATTGTACCGATTGGTACAGTCTGCCGGAAAAATTCGGTCTGGCACCATGGGTCAGGTGGCCACCTTCTGCGAGTGACATGCCCAGTACGGTATCCCCTGGCTCACACAATGCCAGGTACACAGCGGCATTTGCCTGGGAACCGGAATGTGGCTGTACATTCGCATAGTCTGCACCAAACAGCGTCTTGGCGCGATCTATGGCCAGTTGTTCAGCATCATCGACGGCAGCACAACCGCCGTAATACCGCTTGCGCGGATAGCCTTCGGCATATTTGTTGGTCAGTACCGTACCCTGTGCTTCCAGAACGCGCGGGCTGGTATAGTTTTCTGACGCAATCAGCTCAATATGGGATTCCTGGCGTTCTGCCTCGGCGGTCAGTGCCTGATGCAGTACATCATCATAGCCTGCAATCTGCATGGTGTGGGCAAACATGCGGTTTCCTTCAGCAGCACAAATAAAAAAGGCCGCAGAGCGGCCAGTGTGAAGTGTTATCGAAATCTGGGGTGGGTAATGGGACTCGAACCCACGACGACCGGAATCACAATCCGGGG
>CAWUJM010000040.1:0-15319 GCA_963922685.1 uncultured Gammaproteobacteria bacterium
ACAAGCTGAGCGTAGCACATACAATGGTATGAATTAACTCAGAGATCGCCTAAGTCTTTCTGACAATGGTTTTGTTGCGTGGACCACGGCGAGGCAGGAGGTTGATCTGGCTGATGTCGAGCCTTTAGCGGTGGCAGCTTAATTGATGCACTAAGCTGACCCAGTTGCTCATGATCACTTGTGCGCTGTCGTGCCAGGTGTTCTGCAGGGCCGGGATGATCGGGTCTTCGGGGAAGAGGGGGGGCACAGTACCGGTGCGGCAGGCCTGTCGCACCTGCTGGTGATATTCGGCCAGGATGGCCTGGCTGCGGCGTGAAAAATAATGCGCGATCAGCGGTGGGATAGCAGGCCGGTCACCTGAGATAAAGTACTGCATCTCACGCTTGTATTCCTTCAACAGCGAGATAGTGTCATATTCCGGATGGCCCTGAAACATCACGAAGCGGAGTCCGTCCGGGCTGGTTGCCAGATGTACACCCACCTCAGGGCTTTGTACCAGAACCGGTAACCCGGCGGCAGCGAACTGGGTCGGCGTTACGGCATTCCAGCGTGAATGGGGCACATCAAACCGGGTATTCACCTGCCGGATCAGCGGATGTGCCGAATCTGTCACCTGGTGGCGATACACCCCCCAGATCTTACTGGCCTGCCGCTGGCGCTGTTGCTGATAACGGCTTTGTAATACCGCATGGGTGGCCAGGCACGAACACAGGGTGGAAATGACAGCCTCTGCAGCCCAGCCCAGCACTGCCTGCAATGGTTGCCAGAAAGGTTGCTCTGCGAGCTCCGTGCCCTGTACATTCGCACCGGTGATAATCAGGGCATCCAGCCCGTCCTGACGCAGCTTGTCAAATGTATCGTAATAACGGTTGATATGAGCCTGCGTGGTGGCATCGCGCGCAATCTGTGGCAGGCTGAACAGGTGGACATGAAATTGCGCCACCGGATTGCTTTCGCCGATCAGACGTAAAAACTGTCGTTCAGTCGCCTGCAGGGCGGCATCCGGCATCATGTTCAGCAAACCGATATGTAATTCACGAATCTGTTGGTATTGTGCCCGCTGCACGGGTAGCACATGGATGCCTTCCTCCTGTAACCGGGCGAAGGTCGGTAGTTCACTATGTGCGATGATCGGCATGTGCCGTTTCCTGGTGGGCAATGGCGGTTTCGATCAGTTGCAGAAAATCTGTTTCATCCCGGATGGCAGCGACCTCATCAGAAGTGACGGTATAGCCCTGTTGCGCGATGGCGGCGTAACGAGGTACCCGCGTGCGGAACAGGTGTGGAAACACCCAGCGCGCAAATGCATCCGGCGTGACCTCGGCAGCATAGGTCAGTTGGTTCTGTCGCAGATACCGGTGCAGATGTTCATCTAAAAAGTCCGGACGATAATACAATGGTTTGGGCACCTGTTGTGCCCGCTGAATCAGCAGATCCTGTTCTGCCTGGTCAGTTACCCGGATGTACAGCAACAGGGTATGCCGGGTCAGCTGTTGCAGCATGTCCGGGTCGTCCAGCTCACACAATGAGCCACCGGCGTCATTGATGAAGTGCGGATAGCCGTAGATGTTACGCGCCTTCTGAATAAAGTCCGGGACATCACGCATCGCCGCAATTTCAGCCGCACGATAGTTTGCCTGGCGACGTTTGAATTCGGCCAGCTCAGTACCCCCCTGTTCCGGATCGCCGAGCTTACCGATATAGGTCAGGACAGGCCCCAGGTCTGTAATCTTGATATTATTGCGGATCGCAATCCAGTCTTTGCGTAACAGATCGCGCAGAAAGGGTACCTGCATTGCCTGGGCTTTGATCAGATCCAGAATGTCTTCATCCAGATAGCGGGTACCGATCCGGTAATCGCCGGAATAATGAAACCAGCCAGACTGACGTAACTGATGCGACAAATAGGTCTTGCCGACACCGGACATGCCGAGTAAGGTGATACTTTTTTGTTTCCAGGCGCGGAATGCAGATGGGGTGAATTGCATAGTCGTGGTCAGTTGGTTGAAGAGAGGCCAACGTTCATTGGTCCCGGAACCTATTTTCAGGAATTAATTTTTAATGTCAGTTATTCAGCAGATTCGTGCGCGCGAAATTCTGGATTCACGCGGTAATCCGACGGTGGAGGCCGATGTGATTACGGCAACCGGGGCACTGGGCCGGGCCGCCGTACCGTCCGGGGCTTCAACCGGCTCGCGTGAGGCACTGGAACTTCGCGATGGTGATACACAGCGCTATCTGGGCAAAGGCGTATTACACGCAGTGGAGAACATCAATACCACGATAGCAACGGCCCTGCAGGGTATCGAGGTGACTGATCAGGCCGCGCTGGATCAGGCCCTGATTGCGCTGGACGGCACACAGAATAAGGCGAAACTTGGTGCCAATGCAACCTTGGCGGTGTCTCTGGCGGCAGCTCATGCAGCAGCGGCAGAGCGGCATGTCCCTTTGTACCGGTCACTCAGTGCAGGGCCTTATAAGATGCCTGTGCCGATGATGAACATCATCAACGGTGGAGAACATGCTGACAACAGTGTCGATCTGCAGGAATTTATGATACTACCGGTGCAGGCTGGTTCATTGCGCGAAGCCGTGCGCCAGGGTGCGGAAGTGTTTCACGCGCTGAAATCGGTGCTGGGACAGCGTGGCCTGGCGACAACCGTTGGCGATGAAGGTGGCTTTGCACCGGATCTGCGATCCAATGAAGAAGCGATTGAAGTGATTCTGGCAGCCTGTGAACAGGCTGGGTTTGTGGTTGGCAGACACATCTTTTTAGGGCTGGATGTTGCCAGTTCCGAATTTTATCAGGATGGCGAATATGTGCTGGCTGCTGAAGGGAAGCGATTTGATGCAGCTGGTTTTGTTGACTATCTGGCGCACTGGGTTGAACAATATCCGATCCTGTCTATTGAAGATGGCCAGGATGAGAGCGACTGGGTGGGCTGGAAACTGCTAACAGAGCGACTGGGCAATCGCATTCAACTGGTCGGAGACGACCTGTTTGTCACGAATACACAGATTCTGCAACGCGGGATTGAACAACAGGTCGCGAATGCAATCCTGATCAAGTTTAATCAGATCGGCACCCTGAGCGAGACACTCGCAGCGATCAGGATGGCACATGCGGCCGGTTACCGGGCCGTAATCTCGCACCGTTCCGGCGAAACGGAGGACACGACACTTGCCGATCTGGCGGTTGCCACAGCAGCCGGTCAGATCAAGACCGGATCTTTGTCCCGCTCGGATCGGGTCGCTAAATATAACCGGCTGATGCGGATAGAAGATGAACTGGGTGATCAGGCCGTCTGGGCTGGCCTGGAGGCCTTTGGCCGGATACAGGACGCGTCATGATGCAATGTAAGCTACTGCTGGTCTTACTGGCCAGTCTGAATATGAGTGGCTGTGCCTCACTCCTGCTGAGCGGTGCGATTGCCGGGGCATCCCTTGCGGCCGACACAGCCGCGATGACTGTGTCTAAGACCATTGACGGGGTTGCGGTCGGGATTAAAGGCGTTGCCACTGCAGCAGAACTACTGCAGGCACAACCTGTTAAGGAACCATAATGTCAGTCTGCCGGATACATCACTTGTGGTGTCTGCTGGTCGCAGCCCTGCTGCTGAATGCGTGCACGCCCCTGATTATCGGTGGTGTCGCCACCGGTGTGAGCGTATTACATGACCGGCGTTCTGCCGGAACCCTGCTGGACGATAAGACGATCCTGCTGAAGGCATTGAGTGTCAGTCAGTCGGATAAAGAGGGCAGAAAGCGCAGCAATATCAGTGTCGATGTGTATAACCAGCGGGTGTTACTGACCGGACAGGCCGCAGACCGGCAGGCGATCAGCCGGTTTGCGCAGCAGGTACAGGCTATTCCGCAGGTGCGGCAGGTGCTGAATGAGGTTCAGGTTGCAGCAGAGGCGAGCTGGGGCGATGCGGCCAGTGCGGCCTATCTGACCAGTAAAGTGAAGCTGGCCCTGCTGGATGTGGATATCGAAGGGTTTGACCCGACCCGGGTACAGGTAACCTCATCTCTGGGCACCGTCTATATCATGGGCCTGCTGACACCGGAAGAAATGGCACAGGTGACAGAGACTGTCCGTCTGGTCAGCGGTGTCAAACGCGTGGTGCGGCTGTTTGAACGTTATACCCCGTAAGGTCAGGCGCAGCCTGCAACGTCTGTTTGCCGCAGACGACCTGTTGCTGGATGCGAGTGACTGTCTGGTGTACGGATACGACAACAGCCGCCGTCAGGCACAGCCGACGGCGGTTTGTTTTGCGCAGACAGCAGAACAGATCGTTGCTCTGGTACAGTTATGTCGCACCCACCGGATTCCCCTGATTCCGCGTGGTGCCGGCACCGGGACCACCGGGGCTACGGTGCCGGAACAGGGTGGCATCGTATTATCGACTGAACGCTTCCGGCATACCCTGCAGATAGAGCCGGACAACCGGCTGGCTGTGGTGTCACCTGGTGTTACCAATCAGGCACTGCAACAACAGGCTGCACAGCATGGCTTTTTCTGGCCGCCGGATCCGGGCAGTGCCTCAGTCTGTACCATTGGTGGTAATCTGGCACACAATTCAGCCGGACCGCGAGCGATCAGATATGGTACCCCGCGTGACAATACGCTGGGCCTGCGTGCAGTCAGTGGTCGTGGCGAATTATTACGCACCGGGGTACGTACCAGCAAAGGGGTGGTCGGTTACGACCTGACCCGGTTACTGATCGGGTCAGAAGGTACTCTGGCGATCATCACTGAAGCCACACTGCAATTAACCCCGTTGCCTGAAGCAAGACGGACGCTGCAAGCCGTGTATCGCAGTGTGCCCGCTGCCGCACAGGCAGTCTCAGCCCTGATGGCACAGCCGGTCACACCCTGTGTGCTGGAGTTTATGGATGGCCAGGCGATCCGTATGGTGTGCGATTATGCCGACCTGGCCCTGCCGGAGGATGCTGCCGCACTATTGCTGATCGAGGTGGATGGTACGGCAGATACGATTGCCCAGGCGGCACAACAGGTGCGGCAGGTCGCAACGAATGCAGACTGTATTCAGGTACTGCTGGCCGATTCTGCTGCTGAGGTGAAGCACTTATGGCGCGCGCGCAAGGCACTGTCTCCCTCGTTACGTCATGTCGCCCCGCAAAAGATCAACGAAGATGTTGCGGTGCCGGTCTCGCACCTGCCCACCCTGATAGATGGGCTGCAACAGATATCGGCGGAGCATGGCATCACCATTGTGAACTTTGGTCATGCTGGCAACGGCAATATCCACGTCAATTTATTGTTTGATCCGGACGATCCGGCACAGGCAGCCGCCAGTCAGCCGTGCCTGCTGGCAGTTTTTGCGCTGGTACTCAGTCTGGGCGGCACCCTGTCGGGTGAGCATGGGGTGGGGCGGGCGAAACGCCCGTATGTCGGACGGGAGCTGGATCAGCATGCACTGACCCTGATGCGGCTGATCAAACAACAGTTCGACCCGGACGGTATTCTGAATCCGGGGGTTGGTGTGCCAGCACCGGATTAAATGGTAGCCAGATACACTATGGAATGATGCAGAATGGGTATTGTATGCTACTCCCCAGAATTCAGACCAGAGAATAAGATAGTCAAATTGATCAGAAAGGAGGCCATCATGCCAAGCCAACGGAAGCGACATAACGCAGAATTTAAGACCAGAGTTGCCTTAGCGGCGATCCGCCAGGACAAGACGACGAATGAGCTGACGACAGAATATGGTGTTCATTCGACGCAGATTCACAGCTGGAAGAAGCAGAAGCAGGCACTGGCTATGATGCCACAAGCTTTTTCACGTCAGTCAGCTCGTACCCAACAAGACCGTGCCGCTGAAGTTGATGAGCTGCATCGCCAGCTGGGCCAGGTGATTGCTGAACGGGACTGGTTGAAAAAAAAGTCCGGCAGTCTGGCGTAGCCGATCGCCAGAGGTTACTGGATCAGGATCTGGCATTCAGTTTGCGTCAGCAGAGCGCTTTGCCGGGTGTTAACCGATCCAGTAGTGTATTACCAGCCGGTCGGTGAAAGCGCGGAAAACCTGCACCTGATGCGCTTACTGGACGAGCAATACACCCGTGCACCCTTTTACGGTGTCCTCAAAATGACGGCCTGGCTGCGTCAGCAAGGTTATGTGGTGAACCCCAAACGGGTCAGGCGGTTGCTACGGACTATGGGCCTGGAAGCGGTCTACCAGAAGCCGAAAACCAGTGAATCCCATCCGGGGCACACCATTTTTCCGTACCTGTTACGGCACCAGATCATAGATCATTGCGATCAGGTCTGGAGCACTGACATCACATACGTCGGCCTGGCACAGGGGTTCGTGTACCTGATGGCCGTTATAGACTGGTATAGCCGATATGTTCCGGGCTGGGCACTGAGTCCCACGTTGGAAGCTGACTTCTGCACTGAGGCCGTTGGTCAGCTGCTGGCACAGGGCGAGCGCTGTGAGGTCTTCAACACGGACCAGGGTGCCCAATTCACCACGAATCGTTTCACACAGCCCCTGTCAGACTGCGGCATTCAGGTCAGCATGGACGGACGGGGACGCGCATTGGACAATATTTTTGTCGAGCGTCTCTGGCGCACCGTCAAATATGAGCATATTTTTCTTCATGATTTTCAGACGATACGGGAGGTGAAGCAAGGGTTACACGACTATTTCCAGTTCTACAACCATCAGCGACTGCATCAGTCTCTGGACTACAAAACACCTGCCCAGATCTACCGGGAAAAGCTCTCAGAGACACTGCATTCGGCTGGCTCTGAGTAACCATTCACTATCTTATTTTCGACTCATACTGGTCTGGACAATGGGGAGTACCTTAGAATCAGACAAAGAGGACGGTATCGAAGATACAGATTCGGGTTATGCTGACACTATTAAATGGCATAGCTGAAGTGTGTCAGCCTGCATCAGTCTGAATCGCACCTGTACGTGATCAGGCTATTGTTCTTTTTACCTGATACCGATAAAGTCCGGAACTCAAAGTCAGGCTGATTTTTCTGTCTGCCCGGCGATGATGCTGTGGTGACTTTTTATAACAACTCTCTGAACAGGCGTTTGCAATGAAAATAAAACCGTTTTTATGCCATTCTGCTGCAGCCGGTCTGCTGACCGTCTGCACAGGCATGACCGCAGTACAGGCTGCGGATGAACCGATCAAGCGTAACCCGTACTTCGGGCAGACGCACCAGCATACCGGCTGGTCGTTTGATGCGAACATCTATAATGTCCAGTTCGGGCCGGAAAATGCGTTCAAGCACGCACGCGGGGATCGTGTGAAGCATCCCTGGGGCTATTTCGTCAAGCTGAAGCTGCCGCTGGATTTTCTGATGGTATCCGATCATGCTGAATATCTGGGTGTGATCAAGATGATGAATAACCCGGAAAATCCGATTGCACTGCATCCGTTAGCAGCAGCCGTCCGTGAATCTGGTTCTGACGTGGATGATTCTACTAAGGCCTTTTATGGTCTGGTTGCTTCAGCAGCTGATGGTGGTGCAGTGGATCCTGATCCTGTGCTGAACTACGAAGGACTCAGGATGCTGAACTGGCAGCGAATGGTGGATATTGTCGATAAGTACAATGAGCCGCACAAATTTACGACGCTGGCTGGCTTTGAATGGTCATCACAACCCTACAGCTCTAATCTGCATCGGAATATTGTCTTCCGCGATACCGATAATCTGCCGGAAATGCCGTATAGCTATTTCGATTCAGGTGATCCGCAGGATTTGTGGGCCTGGATGGATCTGCAGAGACAACCAAAATCAGATGAAGGTGGTGGTGTTGGTGCTACCCTGCTGGCGATCCCACACAATGGTAATCTGTCGCAGGGTCTGATGTATCCTGATGTGGTGTTGGGTCCCTTAAAATTGAAACGTCCGTTACCGGAGTCTGTGCGTGCGCCTATTGATCGGGCCTATGCTGAAGCCAGAATGCGCAATGAAAAGCTGACTGAAATTATTCAGACTAAGGGTCAGTCCGAAACGCATCCGCTGATGTCACCCTATGATGAATTTGCCAGCTTTGAACTGTGGACCAAGCCGGTTGCCGGTCCCGGGACAGTCGATCCCAGTAGCCCGAACAATTATGTTCGTGAGGCATTCAAGCGTGGTATGCAGTACGAAATGAAGCCTGATTTTGGTATCAATCCGTTTAAGTATGGTGTTGTCGGGGGTGCTGATATCCACACCAGTATTGTATCGCATGAGGAATATGCGCATACGGGCGAACATAACCTGAAGTCTGCAACACCCAAGCAGCGTCTGCTGGAAAGTGAGCCGGGTGAGCCATCTAAGATAGAGCAGGGTTCAGCCGGTCTGAGTTGCGTCTGGGCGGAAGAGAATACACGCGCTTCTATTTATGATGCAATGGAGCGTAAAGAAACCTGGGCCACCAGTGGGCCACGTATCACAGCGCGTATCTTCGGGGGTTATGGCTTCACTGAAGAGACACTGAACAGTGGTGACTGGGGTGAGCAGGGTTATGCAGGTGGCGTACCGATGGGTGGCGACTTAGCTGCTCCTTCTGCCGCAGACGACAAACCAACCTTTATGATCTGGGCCCAGAAAGGTCCGAACAGCGGTAATCTGGATCGTATCCAGATGGTGAAGGGCTGGGTTGATCAGGAGGGTAAAACGCACGAGCGCATCGTGAATGTCGTCTGGTCGAATCATCCGAACGTTCGTCAGAACAGTACTATGTCTACGATTGATCTGGATGGTGCAACTAACTATTATGACACATTGCCTTCTATCGGCACAGACCATGTCAACATCAGTGAGGCACAGTATGATAATACTAAGGCAGGCGATCCTGAATTCAAGGTGCTGTGGACAGACGATGACTTTGATCCGGCGGTACCGGCCTTTTATTATCTGCGGGTACTGGAAATTGCAACGCCACGTTGGTCGACCTATGATGCTAAGGCACTGGACATGGATCCACCGGGTCGTTTCCCGTCTACGATTCAGGAACGTGCCTGGACTTCGCCCATCTGGTATACACCTTCTGCCTGAACCCGCGACTTAACACGTAAACGAAGCCTTTCTGTCAATCTGTACGCACCCAAGTGAAGAACGATATTCGTGAATCACTTGGGTGTTTTTATTTATAACGATAATTTTCCGGAAGATGGGTATGCTTAAAAAGATGATACGGGAGCCCCTGTTACATTTTGCGTTGATTGGTGCAGGTCTGTTTGTGCTGTTTGCTTATCTGAATCCGGCGGCGCAGGATCAGGCAGAAAACAGCATTGTTGTGACGGGTTATAAGATTCAGCAGTTGTCCACGGTATTTCAGAAAAAGTGGCAGCGACCACCGACAGCTGTTGAGCTGAAGCGGCTGATTGATGATTATGTGACTGAAGAGGTCTATTATCGCGAGGCGATTGCGATGCGCATGGATCAGGACGATACGGTGATCCGGCGTCGGCTACGCCAGAAGATGGAGTTTTTACTGACGGATGCCAGTGCAGCAATAAAGCCGACGGATGAACAGTTGCAGACCTATCTGGACGAACATCCGGCTGCATTTGCCATACCGGCGCGTTACAGTTTCCGGCAGATTTATGTCAATCCGAATCGACCAGGCAGTGCTGAACGGATCGCGGCAATCCGGCAACAGCTGGATGCAGGCCTGTATGTGACGGGTGATTCGACCATGTTACCGGAGACAATGGCAGGCCAACCGACCAACCGGATTGACCGGACATTCGGCCAGGGCTTTACTCAGCCGTTTGTCGATATGCCGCTGCATAGCTGGCAGGGGCCGATCCGGTCCGGTTTCGGGCAACACTGGGTGTATCTGGAGGCGCGTGAGGCGGGTCGGCAGCCGGCACTGAACGAGGTGCGGGCGAAGGTACTGCGCGAATATGAATATGCTCAGCGACAGGCATTGCAACGTGAAGTCACTGAAAAATTGTTGCAGAAATATACGGTACAGGTGGACTGGCCTCAGCCTGAAGCAGCAGCATCTGATGCGGCCACACTATCTGAATGAGGAGGTTCTGACATGATATGGCGCACAGATGGATGGCACAGATTGTTGTTGCTGTTGTTATGGTTACCGGTGAGTGTGTCAGCGCACGAAATCCGACCGGCTGCACTGCATATTAAGGAAATCAGCCAGGGAGAATTTCAGGCGAACTGGAAGGTGCCGGCGCGCAATGATACGCGTCTGGCATTACAGCCGCTGCTGAATGGCGAACCGCTGTTTGCTGTGCAGACGGGTTATTTCATGCAGGGTGCCTATATTGAGCAGGGTAAGTTTACGCACCTAGGTGGTCTGATGGGGAGTCAGATTGCGATACAGGGTCTGGACTCGACCTTTACTGATGTGATGCTGCGGCTGGAGAGTCTGGATGGGAGTGTGCTGACGGCACGCCTCAGCCCGGAACATCCGGTGTATGCGTTTGTTGAGGATGCTTCCGGCTGGGGTCTGGTGACGACCTATACGAACCTCGGTATTCAGCATATTTTACTGGGCATTGATCACTTATTGTTCGTGGCCTGTTTTGTGTTGATTGCCGGATTCAGTCGTCGTCTGGTCTGGGCGATTACCGGTTTCAGTATTGCTCATTCTGTTACCTTAGGGCTGGCCGCGCTGGAGATTGTACAGTTGTCGGTGCCGGCGGTTGAGGCTGTGATTGCGCTGAGTATTCTGTTTATGGCATGGGAGATTGCGCGCGGCAGGACAGATACCCTGACGTATCGTTATCCGATCGTTGTATCAGCCAGTTTTGGCTTATTACATGGCTTCGGTTTTGCCGCAGTTCTGGCAGAAATCGGCCTGCCGAAAAATGAGGGTCTGCTGGCGTTACTCTGTTTCAATATCGGTGTTGAAATCGGTCAGTTATTATTTATTGCGATGTTGTTTCTGGGGGTTGTGCTGGTGCGTCAACTGCGTTTTCTGCCATTGCGCAGTCTGAAACAGGCAGCCACCTACGGCATTGGCGGATTTGCCAGTCTGTGGTTGATTGAGCGGGTACTGGCTTTTTAATCAGGGAGTTGCGTCAGACCAATGCTGTCACACGACCAGAACTTCAAAAATCTGTTTCTTGATTATCCGTTACAGGCACTGCGTTTCTTTGCACCATCGGAAGCACAATACATTGATGAAACGGCTAAGATTACGCCGGTTCGCCAGGAGCAACTACAGGACCGTCTGGGCGAACATTATCATGAGCTGGATTGTCCACTACTGGTCGACTGGCCGGATCAGCGGCGTGAAGCTCTGTTATTTGTGCTGGAAGAAGAAACTGAACCAAAGCGCTTTTCGATTCATCGTTTAGCTCGTTATTGTCTGCATCTGGCCGAGATGTTTGAGACTGATCGGGTGGTGCCCGTGGTCGTATTCCTGCGTCGTGGTGGTTATGCTGCCGGGCTGCAACTTGGGAGTGAGCATAAGACCTATCTCAATTTCGAGACGATTGTCTGTGATCTGTCACGCCTGCCTTATCAGAAATATCTGCATGAGGATAATATCCCGGCCTGTGTCAACCTGCCGAATATGGCTGGTGTTGCGGCAGATAAGCTGGCTGTGTATGCACATGCCACGCAACGTTTGCGTGCCTTGGAGCCAGATCGGGGGAAGCTGACAAAATATCTTGATTTTATTGATATCTATAGTGCGCTGACCGAACAGGAGCACCGTGAATATATGCAACGTTATCCGGAGGAGGCAAAATATATGAGCGCATTCGCTGAAAGATTCCGGCAGGAAGGTCGGCAGGAAGGTCGGCAGGAAGGTTTGTACCAAGTTGCATCAAACATGCTGGACAAAGGTTCTGATCTGGATTTTATTCAGGAGATCACCGGGCTTTCTGCAGATGATATGCAGAAATTGCGCGGTACTTGATGACCCGATGACGTTAACTGACTGAGTCCGGAACGCACTTTCGGGGGTGGTTATTGTGGTATCAGTACAGCCTGTTGCCAGACCGGATGCTGTTGGATCAGGGTCAGAGCCTGCTGTAATAACGTTTTGCCCGGTTCTGTGCGATACCAGGTTGATAAGCCGGACGGATGTGGCAGTGGAATTGCCTGCATCGTCTGGCCGGCATAACGGACCTGATGTGTCTGACCAATGACGTCGGTCAGTCGGCTGACCGGCATGAATTGTGTGATTGCCAGTTTGCCCACCGGTAACAGGAGTTCAGGCTGTAAATAGTATACTTCCTGCTGTAACCAGGTACTGCAGCGGGCAATTTCATCCCGGCTGGGTACCCGGTCGCCGCCTTTCGGGTTTTTGCCCGGGAAACAGCGACATACGGCGGCCATATAGACCTGCTCACGGAACGCGGCTTCATCCAGACCGATGTCGGCAAACCATTTGAACAGGGTTTTACCGGCAGTCCAGGCAAACGGACGACCGAACTTAGGTTCTTTATCGCCGGGGGCCTGACCGACCAGCAGGATTCTGCTCGGGCCTGCGCCGCAGGTGACCGGTGGTCCGGTCATCTGTTCGCATTGTCGGCATTTTTTCAGTTGTGATTTGTGCCGGATTAAGGCCTGTTCGGATGTCAGTGTCATGTCTATTGTAACTGATCAAGTAGTTGTTGCAGCTGGTTTGCACTATCGTATGGTATCACCAGCTTGCCTTTGTCGGGGTTACGGCGGGTCGGGCGCAGACTGACCCGGGTGCCGAGCCGCGCTGTCAGTGTGGCGAGCTGTGTCTGATACTGTGTGTCAGGTTGAGCAGTTTCTGCTTCCTCCGGCGTATCTGCGGTCAGATGCTGACGTACCAGAGCCTCCGTCGCGCGCACGGTCAGGTGTTTGCGCACCACCTGTTGTGCTGCGGCATGCTGCGCTTCGCCGGTGAGGCCGAGCAGGGCGCGGGCATGCCCCATATCCAGCTCACCCTGTTCCAGCAGGGCACGCACCGCCGGGTGTAATTCCAGCAGGCGCAACAGGTTACTCACGGTGGCACGCGATTTGCCGATTGCTTCGGCCACCTGCTGGTGGGTCAGCTGGCATTCTTCCAGCAGGCGGCGGATCGCAGCGGCTTCTTCCAGTGGCTTCAGATCGTCCCGCTGCATGTTCTCAATCAGTGCCCAGGCCATCGCGGTCTGGTCATCAATGGGTTTGATGATGACCGGCACTTCACTTAAGCCTGCCAGTTGCGCGGCCCGCCAGCGACGTTCTCCGGCAATGATTTCATACCGCTGATCTGTGCCGGGACGCACGACAATCGGCTGAATCAGACCCTGAGTATGCACTGAACTGGCTAATTCGCGCAGTTTGTCTTCATCAAACTGCTGTCGGGGCTGATAGCGTCCGGGTTGAATCTGCCGGACAGGCAGCTTATCCAGTGCGTCAGTGGCTTGCGATTCTGCCGGAGCGGCGGCACCGAGCAGGGCATCTAATCCGCGCCCGAGTCCTCGTTTCTGTGGCATAAGCGAACGTATCAGTTGGAAGAGTTTTGATAACGGCGTAATAATTCACTGGCCAGGGCTGAGTAACTGATGGCGCCGCGCGAGCCTTTGTCATACAACATGGCCGGCAGCCCATGGCTGGGTGCCTCGGCGAGGCGTACATTGCGTGGGATGATCGTATTGAACACCTGATTGCCGAAATGTTGTACTAACTGAGCAGAGACTTCGCTGGCAAGATTATTGCGTGGATCATGCAGGGTGCGCACAATGCCTTCGATTGCCAGAGCAGGGTTGCGATGTGATCTGATCTGTTCAATCGTATCAAGTAACGCCGACAGCCCCTCCAGTGCATAATATTCAGTCTGGATGGGAATTAACACGGAATCTGCTGCCACCAGTGCATTCACGGTCAGCATATTCAGAGAGGGCGGACAGTCAATGATGATCACATCATAATCAGCCCTGAGTGGTGCCAGTGCCAGTGCCAGCCGCTTTTCACGCATTGGTGTTTCTAACAGCTTAATTTCTGCCACGGTCAGATCACCATTCGCTGGCAGCACACTGAAGGTCTGACTGGCATTCGGTTGCAGTGCTGAACGGGCGGACTGACTGCCGAGCAGTGCTTCCAGCACGGAGCAGGTCAGGCTGTACTTATCAATGCCGACCCCCATGGTCGCATTGCCCTGCGGATCCAGATCAATCAGCAGGACGCGTTGTTGTACGGCCAGTGCAGCAGACAGATTCACAGCGGTTGTGGTTTTGCCGACGCCACCTTTCTGATTAGCGACTGCGATGGTGCGTTGCATGACTATCCTGTTATCCGTGTGCACAGCTGGCCTGCGCCGGGCCGGGGCCTGAAGGAATGAATCGTTGCGTGCATTATCTCGTGAATTGCAGCTGCTGACTTGGTTACGCCATACGTGTGGTCTGTACCGGTTTTCCCTGACGGTAGCCTCGGCAGATGCCAGCTTCCGGCACTATTTTCGCGTACATCGGCCAGCACAGGCAAGCTGGATTGTGATGGATGCCCCGCCCGGAAAAGAAGACTGCCGGTCATTCGTGGCCTGTGCGGCGCGACTGCGGGCTGCGGGTGTGCATGTGCCGCAGATTGTGGCACAGGATATCGCGCGGGGGTTTCTGCTGCTGGAGGATCTCGGTGACCGGCTGTATCAGCATGCGCTGACACCGACCAATGCGAATGCATTATACGGTGCTGCCTGCCGGACGCTGATTCAGATGCAGGCGGCAGGCTCGACATCTGGCCTGGCGCAGTACGATGAAGTTTTGCTGCGTCAGGAATTGCAGTTGTTTGCGGACTGGTTTGTACAGGCTTACTTAAAGTTGACCCTGACGCAGGCTGAGCAGGCAATGCTGCATACCTGCTTTGCGTCATTGATTGAACAGGCGGTACAGCAGCCGCAGGTACTGGTGCATCGTGATTTCCATGCGCGTAACCTGCTCGTTTGTGAGACAGATTCCCCGGGTGTGATTGATTTTCAGGACGCAGTGCGGGGGCCTGTGACCTATGATCTGGTCTCGTTGTGGCGGGATAGCTATATTGCCTGGCCACCGGAACGGGTCGATGCCTGGCTGACAGATTATACGGAACAGGCGATAGCGCGGGGTATTCTGACCGCTACTCAGGGCGCACAGATACCACGTTGGTTTGACTGGATGGGAGTCCAGCGTCAGTTGAAAATTGCAGGTATCTTTGCCAGACTGCATCTGCGTGATGGTAAATCGGCCTATCTGGCCGATTTACCGCAGACGCTGGCGTATATTGCGCTGGCTGCGGATCGGCAGCCCGGTCTGCGACCGCTGGCGGCATTTATCCGGCAGCGTTGTCTGCCAGTGCCCACATCTGAGAATGATTCAGCAATTCCCGCTGCGATAGAAACCCCCAATAAAAATAAGGGTTGTAAGGGTG